>NZ_AVOF01000348.1:0-3223 GCF_000465935.2 Pseudomonas sp. EGD-AK9 | reverse complement strand
GGTATATTATTAAACGTCGCTGATGAACAGCGTGAAACAAAACGAAAAACAAAAAA
Organism: Pseudomonas sp. EGD-AK9; assembly: GCF_000465935.2. Lineage (NCBI taxonomy): Bacteria > Pseudomonadati > Pseudomonadota > Gammaproteobacteria > Pseudomonadales > Pseudomonadaceae > Pseudomonas > Pseudomonas sp. EGD-AK9. Next base: position 3,167 of record NZ_AVOF01000348.1, on the reverse strand, counting down.
AGTTTTTCTAAGGTGTTTACAAGATTTTAAAAATGTGTATAATAAGAAAAGTCGAATTGAAAAAGATTCGAAAAAACATTTTAAAAAAACTTCTTGACTTCACTATCAAATGATAGTATGATAGTTAAGTCGCTTGATAAGCGCCCGTAGCTCAATTGGATAGAGCGTTTGACTACGGATCAAAAGGTTAGGGGTTCGACTCCTCTCGGGCGCGCCAATACAAGATACTACGCGGGTGTAGTTTAGTGGTAAAACCTCAGCCTTCCAAGCTGATGTCGTGAGTTCGATTCTCATCACCCGCTCCATTATTGAATGATCTTTGAAAACTAAACAAGACAAAACGTACCTGTTAATTCATTTTTAAAAAATCGCACAGCGATGTGCGTAGTCAGTCAAACTAGGGCCTGCACGACGCAGGTCACACAGGTGTCGCCGCAGGATGCGGTGAACTTAACCTGTGATCCATTTATCGGAGAGTTTGATCCTGGCTCAGGACGAACGCTGGCGGCGTGCCTAATACATGCAAGTCGAGCGGACAGATGGGAGCTTGCTCCCTGATGTTAGCGGCGGACGGGTGAGTAACACGTGGGTAACCTGCCTGTAAGACTGGGATAACTCCGGGAAACCGGGGCTAATACCGGATGGTTGTTTGAACCGCATGGTTCAAACATAAAAGGTGGCTTCGGCTACCACTTACAGATGGACCCGCGGCGCATTAGCTAGTTGGTGAGGTAATGGCTCACCAAGGCAACGATGCGTAGCCGACCTGAGAGGGTGATCGGCCACACTGGGACTGAGACACGGCCCAGACTCCTACGGGAGGCAGCAGTAGGGAATCTTCCGCAATGGACGAAAGTCTGACGGAGCAACGCCGCGTGAGTGATGAAGGTTTTCGGATCGTAAAGCTCTGTTGTTAGGGAAGAACAAGTACCGTTCGAATAGGGCGGTACCTTGACGGTACCTAACCAGAAAGCCACGGCTAACTACGTGCCAGCAGCCGCGGTAATACGTAGGTGGCAAGCGTTGTCCGGAATTATTGGGCGTAAAGGGCTCGCAGGCGGTTTCTTAAGTCTGATGTGAAAGCCCCCGGCTCAACCGGGGAGGGTCATTGGAAACTGGGGAACTTGAGTGCAGAAGAGGAGAGTGGAATTCCACGTGTAGCGGTGAAATGCGTAGAGATGTGGAGGAACACCAGTGGCGAAGGCGACTCTCTGGTCTGTAACTGACGCTGAGGAGCGAAAGCGTGGGGAGCGAACAGGATTAGATACCCTGGTAGTCCACGCCGTAAACGATGAGTGCTAAGTGTTAGGGGGTTTCCGCCCCTTAGTGCTGCAGCTAACGCATTAAGCACTCCGCCTGGGGAGTACGGTCGCAAGACTGAAACTCAAAGGAATTGACGGGGGCCCGCACAAGCGGTGGAGCATGTGGTTTAATTCGAAGCAACGCGAAGAACCTTACCAGGTCTTGACATCCTCTGACAATCCTAGAGATAGGACGTCCCCTTCGGGGGCAGAGTGACAGGTGGTGCATGGTTGTCGTCAGCTCGTGTCGTGAGATGTTGGGTTAAGTCCCGCAACGAGCGCAACCCTTGATCTTAGTTGCCAGCATTCAGTTGGGCACTCTAAGGTGACTGCCGGTGACAAACCGGAGGAAGGTGGGGATGACGTCAAATCATCATGCCCCTTATGACCTGGGCTACACACGTGCTACAATGGACAGAACAAAGGGCAGCGAAACCGCGAGGTTAAGCCAATCCCACAAATCTGTTCTCAGTTCGGATCGCAGTCTGCAACTCGACTGCGTGAAGCTGGAATCGCTAGTAATCGCGGATCAGCATGCCGCGGTGAATACGTTCCCGGGCCTTGTACACACCGCCCGTCACACCACGAGAGTTTGTAACACCCGAAGTCGGTGAGGTAACCTTTTAGGAGCCAGCCGCCGAAGGTGGGACAGATGATTGGGGTGAAGTCGTAACAAGGTAGCCGTATCGGAAGGTGCGGCTGGATCACCTCCTTTCTAAGGATATTATACGGAATATAAGACCTTGGGTCTTATAAACAGAACGTTCCCTGTCTTGTTTAGTTTTGAAGGATCATTCCTTCGAAACGTGTTCTTTGAAAACTAGATAACAGTAGACATCACATTCAATTAGTAACACAAGATATCACATAGTGATTCTTTTTAACGGTTAAGTTAGAAAGGGCGCACGGTGGATGCCTTGGCACTAGGAGCCGATGAAGGACGGGACGAACACCGATATGCTTCGGGGAGCTGTAAGCAAGCTTTGATCCGGAGATTTCCGAATGGGGAAACCCACCACTCGTAATGGAGTGGTATCCATATCTGAATTCATAGGATATGAGAAGGCAGACCCGGGGAACTGAAACATCTAAGTACCCGGAGGAAGAGAAAGCAAATGCGATTCCCTGAGTAGCGGCGAGCGAAACGGGATTAGCCCAAACCAAGAGGCTTGCCTCTTGGGGTTGTAGGACACTCTGTACGGAGTTACAAAGGAACGAGGTAGATGAAGAGGTCTGGAAAGGCCCGCCATAGGAGGTAACAGCCCTGTAGTCAAAACTTCGTTCTCTCCTGAGTGGATCCTGAGTACGGCGGAACACGTGAAATTCCGTCGGAATCCGGGAGGACCATCTCCCAAGGCTAAATACTCCCTAGTGACCGATAGTGAACCAGTACCGTGAGGGAAAGGTGAAAAGCACCCCGGAAGGGGAGTGAAAGAGATCCTGAAACCGTGTGCCTACAAGTAGTCAGAGCCCGTTAACGGGTGATGGCGTGCCTTTTGTAGAATGAACCGGCGAGTTACGATCCCGTGCAAGGTTAAGCAGAAGATGCGGAGCCGCAGCGAAAGCGAGTCTGAATAGGGCGCATGAGTACGTGGTCGTAGACCCGAAACCAGGTGATCTACCCATGTCCAGGGTGAAGTTCAGGTAACACTGAATGGAGGCCCGAACCCACGCACGTTGAAAAGTGCGGGGATGAGGTGTGGGTAGGGGTGAAATGCCAATCGAACCTGGAGATAGCTGGTTCTCTCCGAAATAGCTTTAGGGCTAGCCTCAAGGTAAGAGTCTTGGAGGTAGAGCACTGATTGGACTAGGGGCCCCTACCGGGTTACCGAATTCAGTCAAACTCCGAATGCCAATGACTTATCC
>NZ_AVOF01000347.1:0-3225 GCF_000465935.2 Pseudomonas sp. EGD-AK9 | reverse complement strand
CAGGACCTGCGGGCTGGGCAGGGCCTGCAGCTCGCCTTGCAGCAGGAGGATTTCGTCGTACGCCACGGCGAGGTCGGTGTGGATGCCCTGCTCGGCGGCATTGAGGTCGCGGCGGGCGTCGAGCTGGTGCCCGGCGACCTCCTGCTGCGGCGCCGGCTCGCTGCGCCAGACGATGACCAGCGCGGCGAGGGCGAGGATCGCCAGGCTGAGCAGCAGCACCTGCAGGCTTTCGTGGCCGGCGCCGGCCGGGCGTACCACCTGGGTGGTCATGGCGCGGCGATTTCCGTGTGGTCGATCTCCACCACGTGGCCGGGGCCGGCGTCGAACAGCACGTAGAACTCGCCGTCCGGGCGCTTGAAGCTGAGCCGGGAATCCTCGCCGAGCTTGCCGGGCACCAGCACCTCTTCCTCGTAGCTGATCACATCGAGAGTCACGCCCGGGGCGCCGCTGCCGTCGGAGAAGCCGCCGGTGCAGACGATTTCCTCGCCGTCGCCGGCTTCGCACTGGCAGATCGGGTTGTGCGCCAGGGCCAGGGGCGCGAGCCCGACGCCGAGGACGAACAGGCCGATGCGCAGGGTAGGGGTCATGGTTTGCCTCCTTGTTGCTTGAGCCAGGCGAGGGTCGCCGGCGACGCCTCGGCCAGGGGAATGGATGCCTGGTGCACCGTGCCGTCCCAGCCTTCGGCGGTGATCCACAGCTCGGCGTCGGGCTTGGTGCGCGGCGGTACGGGAATGCTCGCGCCCATGCGATAGGGGCTGCCGAAGAACAGCCCGCCGGCGGCGCGCAGGCTGCGCGGCTTGCCGATGCGCAGGTAGGTGGCCTTGACCTGCTCGCCGCAGCCCTGGCACAGCGCGGCGTTGAACGCCTTCATGTAGCCGGCCGGGCCTTCCAGCTGCGGCGGCAGGTTGCGGAACTCGGCCAGGCGCAGGCTCCAGGGGCCGACCTGGACTTCGCCGATCTCGCGCTCGCCCAGGCCGCTGTCGCCGCGAAACAGCGCCACGTCGTGGAAATACTTGGGCATGAAGCCCAGCGGAATCAGGATCAGCAGCGCATTCAGGTGGAAGCGCCACCGGTGCCACCAGCGGCTCAGGGCAGAAGGCGCCGGGGCGGCGGTTGCGGCCTTGCTCATGGACGACCCTCCGAGACTTCGGCGATGGCGATGGGCGCCGCCCGGGTCGGCTGCGGGGCGCGTCTGACCACTGCGGCAGTGGCCTGCACGGTGCGTTTGCTCCAGATCAGCAGGCCGCTGAGCACCATCATGCTCAGCAGCAGGCCGAAGAAGCACCAGATCAGCTTGACCCACAGGCCGCCGAAGTCGCCGACGTGCAGCGGGCGCATGGACTCGGTGACGAATTCCAGCGCGGAGCGGTCGTCGAGCAGGCGCTTGGCGTCGATCTCGCCGTTGTAGGGGTTGACCGTCACCGACTGGAACATCAGCGGATACCAGCCGCGACCCGAGACGGTGATGTGGCCATAGGCATAGATGGGCAGGTTGATCGAGCTGGCCTCCAGGCTGGGCACGGCGCCCTGGGCGATGCTCACCGCCTTGTCCAGGTCGATGCGCGGCACCTCCCTGGCGCTGGCCGCCAGCGGCACCTCCTCGCGGCTCACCACCGGCGGCACGCCCTCGGTGGAGATGGAGATGTGGAAGTCGAACAGCAGCGCGCGGATCAGGAACCAGATGCCGGTGATGGATATCACCGCGATGAACCAGATCGACCAGATGCCGGACAGGCGATGGAAATCGCCCCAGAAGATCCGCGCGCCCTGGCCCACGCGCAGGCGCGGACGGAAGAAGCCTTTCCAGAATTTCTTGTAGACCACCAGCCCGGTGATCAGCGACAGCAGCATCGGAATGCCGGTCAGCGACACCAGGTACCAGCCCCAGCTGAAGCCGTTGGTGAAGGGCACCAGCCACCAGCCGTGCAGGGCACGGGTGAACTGGCGGAAGTCGAACTGCGGGCTGATGCCCTGGATCGCCCCGGTGTAGGGGTTGACGTAGATCATCGGCGAGCTGCCGTCCGGGTAGCTGACCCGGGCGGTGAGGGCGAAGTGATCCTCGTCCGGGCGCTCGATGCTCTGCACCACCAGTTCCGGCTCGGCGCGCTGGATCGCCGCCAGCACCTGGCCGTAGCTGAGCCGCTCGGCGTCGTCCGACGGCTTGCTGGCGCGCACGTCCGGGTTGGCCAGCCAGACGATCTCCTGGCTGACCGTGGCCAGGGTGCCGGTGACGCAGATGATCAGCAGGAAGAACCAGACCGGCAGAGCCAGCCAGCTATGGACGAGAAACCAGAGTCTGGAGCGGGATTTCTTGGACATGGTCGCGGGGTCGTTGGCGCGCGCGGCGGGCCGGCGCGGAATGAATGGAGTAAGAAGCGACCGCAAACGCGGATGAAAAGGATTCTAAGTTGCAAACGATTGGCGATCAAGGTTGCCGTGCGCGATCAGCCCGCTCGGCGTTGCGCGCGCCGGTAGTCGCCGGGCGTTTGCCCGAGCCAGCGCTTGAAGGCGCGCTGGAAGGCTTCGGCGGAGGCGAAGCCGAGCAGGTAGGCGATCTCGCCGAAGGCCAGCTCGGTGTCGCGGATATAGGCCATGGCCAGATCGCGGCGGGTGTCGTTGAGAATGGCGCGAAACTGCGTGCCTTCCTCGGCCAGCTTGCGCCGCAGCGTCCAGCTCGGCAGTTGCAGGCGTCTTGCCAGCTCCTCCAGGTCCGGCTCGCGGCCGTGCAGCAGCGGGCCGAGCAACTGGATCACCCGTTCGCGCAGGCTGCGGGTGCGGGTCAGCTGCTCGCGCTCGCGCTCGCACAGTTCCAGCAACTGCTGCCAGGTGCCGGGGCAGTGCTCCGGGTTGCCCTGGGCCAGACTGGCGGCGCTCAGGCGCAGGCGGTTGGCGCCGGCGGCGAACTCCACCGGGCAGCCGAACAGTGCCTCGTAGCGCTCGGCATAGACCGGCGCAGGGAACTCGATCTCGACTTTCTCCAGGGCCACCGGGCGACCGATCACCTGGCTCAGGTTGCTCTGCCAGCCGGCCAGCACCGAGTCGACCACGAAGCGGTTGTAGGCGTTGTACGGGCTGATGGAATAGAAGTGCAGCCAGGCGCCGCGGCCGTCCTCGACCAAGCCCGAGCTGCCGCGGTAGTTGGCCGCATACAGCGCCTCGAAGTCGGTCAGCACGCGCGCCGCCGCGCCCAGGTTGGGCGCCTGGGCGGCGCAGATGCCGGCCAGG
>NZ_AVOF01000346.1:0-3274 GCF_000465935.2 Pseudomonas sp. EGD-AK9 | reverse complement strand
ACCGCGACGCCGCCGGCGCCGTACCGAAATCCGCCAGCGGCTCGCGGGTCGCCGAGTTCAGCGGCCCGGCCTCGCTGCTGGAGCTGGTCAACCAGAGCTTCGAGGTGATGCAGACCTCGCTGGCGCAATACAAGATCGCCGGCTACCCGCCGGACATCCTGATCAACGTGCCCAAGCGCGTGTGCCGTTTCTTCGAGTTCTACAAGGCGCCGGAGCTGATCATGCTCGGCCGCCAGATCGCCCGCGACACCCTCGAGCGCTACGAGCGTGAGCGCTGAACGGCCTCAATCGCCGCGCTCCGCGGCCGACAGCGGCCCGTCGACCGGGGGCTCGGCTGGCGGCGCCTTCTCCGCCACCCAGTCGCTGAGCAGGCTGTAGGCCACCGCCAGCAGGGTCGGGCCAAGGAACAGGCCCATGAAGCCGAAGGCGAGGATGCCGCCGAACACCCCGAGCAGCACCACCACCAGCGGCAGGTTGCCGCCGCGACTGATCAGATAGGGCTTGAGGATATTGTCCACGCCGCTGATGACGAACATGCCCCAGGCGCCTAGGAACAGGGCGAAGCCGTACTCGCCCTGCCACACCAGCCAGGCGGTGGCGGGTATCCACACCAGCGGCGGGCCCATCGGCACCAGGCTGAGGACGAAGGTGAGAATGCCCAGCACCAGCGCCCCCGGCACCCCGGCGATCCAGAAGCCGATCAGCGCCAGCAGGCCCTGGGCCGCGGCGGTGCCGATCACGCCGTTGACCACCCGCTGCACGGTGCCGGCCACCAGCTCCAGGTAGTGGTCGGCACGCTCGCCGATCAGCCGTTCCAGCAGGCTGTGCACGAACACCGCCAGGCGCGGGCCGTCGCGGTAGAAGAAGAACACCAGCACCAGGCTCAGGCCCAGCTCCAGCATGCCGCCGCCGAGCTGGGCGCTGCGCGCCAGCAGCCAGTTGCCGACCTGGCCGAGGTAGGGCCGCAGGGTGGCGAAGAAGGCCGCGCCCTGCTGGTCGATGGTCAGCCACAGAGTGGCCAGGCGCTCGCCCACCAGCGGCAGGCCGACCAGCCAGCTCGGCGGCGGCGGCAGGCCCTCGACCTGCAGGTCCTTGATCAACGCGTTGGCGTCCTTGATGTGATCGGCCAGGTTGAAACCCAGCCAGATCAGCGGCACCGCCACCAGGATCACCCAGCCGCAGGTGAGAATGCCCGCGGCCAGCGACAGCCGCCCCTGCAGCGCCTGGGTCAGCAGACGCATCAGCGGCCAGCTGGCGAAGGCCAGCACCGCGGCCCAGAACAGCGCCGACCAGAACGGCGCCAATACCCAGAGGCTGGCGGCCAGCAGGCCGAGCAGCAGAATCTGCACCAGCAGACGATCGTTAGTGGCCATGACCCGAAACTCCCTTCGTTGCAACGACAGAGCGCCCCTGGAGGGCGCTCTGGATGTGCCTGGTTGTGCCGCGCAGCTTAGCGCAATAGACGCACCGCCAGGGCTTCGCCGGCACCCTCGCCGAGTTCCAGACGCGCCTCGCGCACGCGCTGGGCGATCAGTGCCTCGCGCCAGGCCTGCGCCTGGCTGCCGGAGAGGCTGACGCGCAGCGTGCTGTCGAGGTTGAGGCTGCGCGCCAGCACCTCGACCCAGGCGCTGTCCGCCCGGGCTGCATCTGGCAATTGCAGCAGGCCGTCGCTGCGCAGCTGGCGCAGCAGGGTCGCCGGGGTCGGCAGCAGCTCGCCCAGCGGCGCCTCGGCATCCAGCTGCTCGGCATGCAGGTAGGCGCGGCGGTTGCCGCGGGTGATGCTGTACAGCGCCAGCAGGCTGTCGTGGTTGGGCTCGGCCAGGCGCAGCAGCGCATAGGCCTGCTGGTCGTCGGAACCGTACAGGGTGGCGTTGCCGAACACCGAATTGGCCCACAGACTGCTGGCGCCGCATTCGCGCCCCTGGCACCAGTAGAGCAGCTCGGCGCCCTGCGCCAGCAGGGACTCGCGCGCGCTGGTAAATACCTGGTCGGCGCTGTGGGTGCGCGGCAGCTCGTAGGTCACCGCGGCGTGCCGGCCCTGCGCCAGGATCTCCCGCTCGTAGCGCAGGCGCCCGCTGATGCGGCGGATCGAGCCCTGCGGGTAGATGCGTTCCAGGCTCGGGCTTTCCTTGTAGGCGACGATCATGCTCGCTGGAAAACGCGGCAGGCTGTCGAGGTCGCGGCTGCCGGGCAGATCGGCAGCCAGCACGCCGCCGCTGCCCAGCAGCGCGACCACTAGGGCGAAACCTTTCATACGCGCCCTCATTGGATCAGCATCGCTTGCGCGGCTTTTACCAGGCGCGCCTCGTCGACCTCGCGCTGCGGCACCTGCAGGCCGCGCTGCACCGCCGGGCGCGCCGCGATGGCGTCCAGCCAGCGCTGCAGATGCGTCAGCCCGTCGAGCGAGACGCCGGCCCAGTCGTGCACGCGCACCCAGGGGAAGGTGGCGATATCGGCGATGCTGTAGTCGCCGGCCAGGTATTCGACCTCGCCCAGGCGCGCGTCGAGCACCTCGTAGAGGCGGCGGGTCTCGTGTTGGTAGCGGTCGATGGCGCCCTGCAGCTTTTCCGGGAAATAGCGGAAGAACACATTGGCCTGGCCCTGCATCGGGCCGACCCCGCCCATCTGGAACATCAGCCACTGCAGCACCCGCGAGCGGCCCTTGGCATCGCTGGGCAGCAGTTGGCCGGTCTTTTCGGCGAGGTAGATGAGGATGGCGCCGGACTCGAACACGGCGAAGTCGTCATTGTCGCGATCGACGATGGCCGGAATGCGGCCGTTGGGATTGATACGCAGAAAGGCCGCGGCCTTCTGCTCCTTGCGCTCGAAACTGAGGGCGTGCACCTGATAAGGCAGGCCGAGTTCCTCCAGGGCGATGGATGCCTTGTGCCCATTGGGGGTGGCGGCGGTATACAGGTCGATCATGCGATCCTCCATGGCAGACCGCCACACCTTTCCCCATGAGCCGTCGGCAAGTCAAGGCGAGCGCAAAAATGGATTGAAACAATCCGCGACACGTTGCGCGCCGGCCTCGTCGTCCAGGTGCAGGTGGTGGCCGCCCGGCAGGCGGCGCACCTCGAACGGCAGCCCCTGCAGCAGCTGCTGCACCGCCGGCTGCGCCTGCATCATGCCCTGCTCGGCCAGCACCAGGCTGACCGGACATTGCAGGGCGCGGACGAAGGCCTGGGCATGGGCCCAGCTCAGGCGCAAGGGCGAGGCCAGGGTCAGGCGGGCGTCGGTGCGCCAGGTGTAGCCGCCGGGCACCGGCATCAGG
>NZ_AVOF01000345.1:0-3316 GCF_000465935.2 Pseudomonas sp. EGD-AK9 | reverse complement strand
CTGGGCGGCGAAGGCCTCGACCCGGCCCAGGCCGCGCTGGGTGAAGAAGGGAATCACCCGTCCGCCGATCAGGCTCAGCAGCACTGCGATCAACCACAGCGCCGCCAGGGCGCCGCGCCGTTGCAGCGCGTCGTCGCCCAGGGCCAGGCCGGCGAGGGTCAGGCCCTGGCACAGGCCGAGCAGGCTCAGCACCAGCAGGATGGGGTAGTTGTTGCGCTGGCTGGCGGCGATCAGCTGGCGCGCCAGCTGCGCGAGCAGCAGGGCGACAAAGGCCAGCTGGGCAGCGATCAGCACCCCCAGCGCCAGCGGTAGGAACCAGACCAGCCGTGCCGCCAGCCACAGGGCGAACAGCGCGATCAGTGGCCGCCCGCTCAAGCCCGGACGGCCGGTCCAGGTCTGCACCGCGGTGAGCAGGAAGCCGGCGATGATCGCCAGGGCGAAGCCGAACGGCATCTCGTGGCGGTGCCAGGCGAGCAGGCCGCCGGGCACCTGCGGCGCGCTGAGCAGCCCCTGCAACACCGCGGCCCAGAGGGCGACGGCGAGTAGGGCCAGCAGCGCGCCGGCGAGAAAGAACGGGCGAAAGCCCAGGCGCCACAGCGGAGCAATCGCCAGCGCGCGGTTGCGATCAAGCAGTTGCATGCTGCTGTTCCCCTCGCCGCAGGCCCTGCTGCGCCGCCAGACGCAGCACATAACCGAGCTTGAGCAGGCCGGGGCCGATGATGGTCAGGCTATGCGCCAGCACCAGGCTGGCCAGGTTCAACCTGGACTCCAGGCCATAGGCCGCCAGCAGACCGAGCAGCAGCAGGCCGAGGCCGGCCAGCAGCAGTTGGCTGGACAGACGCAGCAGCTGCTGCGGGGCGAGCGGGAACATGATGCACCTCCTGATTGATCAGCTATCCAGTGCCGCGGCCGGGCCGAAGAACTCATGGTGGCTCTGCTCGGGCGGCACGCCCAGTTCCTGCAGGTGGCGCTTGACCTGGGCCATAAAGGCTTTCGGGCCGAGGAAGTAGGCGTCCAGATCGCGCTCGGCGGGCAGCCACTGCGCCAGCAATTCGCGGCTGAGGAACCCCTCGGCATCGGCCTGATCGCCTGCGCGCGGCTCGCTGTAGCAGACGTAGTGACGGATCTGCGGATGCGCGGCGGCGCGGGCCTCGACCCAGTCGCGGAAGGCGTGCACCTCGGCGTGGCGGGCGCAGTGGATAAAGTGGATCGGCCGGCCGCTATGGCGCGCGGCGTCGAGCATGCTCAGCGCCGGGGTGATGCCGACGCCGGCGCTGATCAGCGCCAGCGGCTTGGCCGAGTCGCGCAGGACGAACTCGCCGGCCGGCGGGAACAGCTCCAGCTGGTCGCCGACCTGGACCTTGTCGTGCAGGTGGTTGGACACCCGGCCGCCGGCCTCGCGCTTGACGCTGATGCGGTACTCGCGGCCGTTGGCCGGCGCCGACAGCGAGTAGTTGCGCCGCACCTCCTCGCCGTCCAGCAGCAGGCGCAGGCCGATGTACTGGCCGGGCTGGAAGTCGAGCAGGGCGCCGCCGTCCGCCGGCACCAGGTAGAAGGAGGTGATCTCGGTGCTCTCGGCCACCTTGCGCGCCACGCGGAAGGCGCGAGCGCCACGCCAGCCGCCGGGGGCGGCGGCATTGTGCGCGTACTGGCTCTCCTCGGCGCCGATGAGGATATCGGCCAGTTGTCGGTAGGCGATGGCCCAGGCTTCGATCACTTCATCGGTGGCGATCTCGGCGCCGAGCACCTCGCCAATCGCGCGCAGCAGGCAGCCGCCGACTATGGGGTAGTGCTCGGGGAGGATCTGCAGCGACACGTGCTTGTTGACGATCTGCGCCACCAGCGGGCCGAGCGCCTCGAGACGGTCGATATGCTTGGCGTACATCAGCACGCCGTTTGCCAGGGCGCGCGGCTGGTCGCCGCTGGCCTGGTGCGCCTGGTTGAACAGCGGGCGCACCTCGGGAAACTCGCTCAGCATCATCCGGTAGAAGTGGGTGGTCAGCGCCTCGCCGCCGCTCTCCAGAAGCGGCACGGTGGCTTTGATCAGATCGCGTTGGGCGTTGGACAGCATGGGTAACTCCTGCAAGGCATGAAAAGGCGCCGGCCCGGCTCGTCTGGCCGCATCTGGCGTGCTAGCGTTAGCGCTGTATGCCTCTCATGAATCGTGCCATTTAATTTATCGTTTAAATTCAATGGCTTATTTTTATTGTTGTGAAAATGACTCGTGGTCGATATGAGTCATAAAGACTTTAGGTTGTCGAAATGACCGCTAACCCGCTGTTGCAGACGCTGATCCCGCTGGTTGCCGACCTGTCCCGCGAGCTGGACGACGGCGAGCGCTACCGCCGCCTGCTGGCCGCCCTGCGCCAGCTGTTCCCCTGCGATGCGGTGGCGCTGCTCAAGCTCGACGGCGAGCAACTGGTGCCGCTGGCGGTGGAGGGCCTGAGCGCCGACACCCTGGGGCGGCGCTTCAAGGTCAGCGAGCATCCGCGCCTGGCGGCGCTGATCGAGCACCGCGGGCCGACCCGTTTCGCCGCCGACTGCGGCCTGCCCGACCCCTACGACGGCCTGGTCGAGGGGCTGCACGGCCATCTGGAGGTGCACGACTGCCTGGGCTGCCCGCTGTACCTGGACGATCAGCTGTGGGGCCTGCTGACCCTGGATGCGCTGGACCCCGCCAGCTTCGGCCGCGCCGACCTGGACAACCTGGACGCCTTCGCCAGCCTGGCGGCGGCCACGGTCAAGGCCAGCGAGCGGATCAGCGGCCTGGCCCGGCGGGTGGAGACCGAGCGCCAGCTCACCGAACTGTACAAGCAGGCCCGCCAGCAGCCGCGCGAGCTGATCGGTCAGAGCGCCGCGCTGCGCAAGCTGCAGGGCGAGATCCGTCTGGTCGGCGACAGCCCGCTGACCGTGCTGATCACCGGCGAAACCGGGGTCGGCAAGGAGCTGGTGGCCGAGGCCATCCACGGCGCCTCGCCGCGCGCGCAGCGGCCGCTGGTCAGCCTCAACTGTGCGGCGTTGCCCGAGGCGCTGGTGGAGAGCGAGCTGTTCGGCCACGTGCGCGGCGCCTTCTCCGGCGCGCTCAGCGAGCGCAGCGGCAAGTTCGAGCTGGCCGACGGCGGCAGCCTGTTTCTCGACGAGGTGGGCGAGCTGCCGCTGGCGGTGCAGGCCAAGCTGCTGCGCGTGCTGCAGAGCGGCCAGCTGCAGCGCCTTGGCTCGGACCGCGAGCACCGCGTCGACGTGCGGGTGATCGCCGCCACCAACCGCGACCTGGCGGCCGAGGTGCGCGCCGGGCGTTTTCGCGCCGACCTCTATC
>NZ_AVOF01000344.1:0-3331 GCF_000465935.2 Pseudomonas sp. EGD-AK9 | reverse complement strand
CGGCCCACTGCGCGGGCAGGCCCTCATGCTCGGCCAGCGCCGCCTGCAGCGACTGCTCGGCGCGCTCGGCCAGGGGGATCAGGGAGGGGGGCAACTCGACCGGCAACGGCAGGCTCATGGTCTATCCTTTTGGCGGACTGCCGGTCGCCTGGCGGGTTCGCCCGGAACCCCGCTCCTGCGGGGCGCGCACGGCCGGCGGTGGCGCGGATTGTAGTTTTACTACTAAAGAATTGTATCCAGAGGGCTGAATCCGCCGTCGAAATGTAGTAAAACTACAAACGGCCGGTCCTACCCCCGGTAAATCCAAGAATTCAACTCGCCCGCCCAAAAAGCCGGCGAGACCCAACTGGCCTCCGATTCTGGAAGCCTTTCCGCCCTGGAGCAAGCCATGCAAGACCTCGATCCGATCGAAACCCAGGAATGGCTGGACGCCCTTGAATCCGTCCTCGACCGTGAGGGTGAAGACCGTGCCCATTACCTGATGACCCGTATGGGCGAGCTGGCCACCCGCAGCGGTGCGCAACTGCCCTACGCGATCACCACGCCCTACCGCAACACCATCCCGGTCACCCACGAAGCGCGTATGCCGGGCGACCTGTTCATGGAGCGCCGTATCCGCTCGCTGGTGCGCTGGAACGCGCTGGCCATGGTGATGCGCACCAACCTGGACGATCCGGATCTGGGCGGCCACATTTCCAGCTTCGCCTCCTCGGCGACCCTGTACGACATCGGCTTCAACTACTTCTTCCAGGCCCCGACCGACGAACACGGCGGCGACCTGGTGTTCTATCAGGGCCACGCTTCGCCTGGCGTCTACGCCCGCGCCTTCATGGAAGGGCGCATCAGCGAAGAGCAGATGCAGAACTTCCGCCGCGAGGTGGACGGCAAGGGCCTGTCCTCCTACCCGCACCCCTGGCTGATGCCGGACTTCTGGCAGTTCCCCACCGTGTCGATGGGCTTAGGCCCGATCCAGGCGATCTATCAGGCGCGTTTCATGAAGTACCTGGAAGCGCGCGGCTTCATCCCCGCCGGCAAGCAGAAGGTCTGGTGCTTCATGGGTGACGGCGAGTGCGACGAGCCGGAATCCCTCGGCGCCATCTCCCTGGCCGGCCGCGAGAAGCTGGACAACCTGATCTTCGTCATCAACTGCAACCTGCAGCGCCTCGACGGCCCGGTACGCGGCAACGGCAAGATCATCCAGGAACTCGAAGGCGTGTTCCGCGGTGGCGGCTGGAACGTCAACAAGGTGGTCTGGGGCCGCTTCTGGGACCCGCTGTTCGCCAAGGACAAGGACGGCGCCCTGCAGCGCCGCATGGACGAGGTGGTCGACGGCGAGTACCAGAACTACAAGGCCAAAGACGGCGCCTACGTGCGCGAGAACTTCTTCAATACCCCGGAACTCAAGGAGATGGTCAAAGACCTGTCCGACGACGAGATCTGGAAGCTCAACCGTGGCGGCCACGACCCGTACAAGGTCTATGCGGCCTACCACCAGGCGGTCAACCACAGCGGCCAGCCCACCGTGATCCTGGCCAAGACCATCAAGGGCTACGGTACCGGTGCCGGTGAAGCGAAGAACACCGCGCACAACACCAAGAAGGTCGACGTCGACAGCCTGCGCCAGTTCCGCGACCGCTTCGACATCCCGGTCAAGGACGAGGAGCTGGAGAACCTGCCCTTCGTCAAGCCGGAGCCGGGCAGCCCCGAGTACAAGTACCTGCACGAGCGCCGCGCCGCCCTCGGCGGTTTCGTGCCGCAGCGCCGGCCCAACAGCTTCAGCATCCCGACTCCGCCGCTGGATACCCTCAAGGCCATCCTCGACGGCTCCGGCGACCGCGAAATCTCCACCACCATGGCCTTCGTGCGCATCCTCGCGCAGCTGGTCAAGGACAAGGAGCTGGGTCAGCGCATCGTGCCGATCATCCCGGACGAGGCGCGTACCTTCGGCATGGAAGGCATGTTCCGCCAGCTCGGCATCTACTCCTCGGTCGGCCAGCTGTACGAGCCGGTGGATAAAGACCAGGTGATGTTCTACCGCGAGGACAAGAAGGGCCAGATCCTCGAGGAAGGCATCAACGAGGCCGGCGCCATGAGCTCGTTCATCGCCGCCGGTACTTCCTACTCCAACCACAACCAGCCGATGCTGCCGTTCTACATCTTCTACTCGATGTTCGGCTTCCAGCGCATCGGCGACCTGGCCTGGGCGGCCGGCGACAGCCGTACCCGCGGCTTCCTCATCGGCGGCACCGCCGGGCGTACCACGCTCAACGGCGAAGGCCTGCAGCACGAGGACGGCCACAGCCACCTGATGGCCGCGACCATCCCCAACTGCCGCACCTACGACCCGACCTACGGCTACGAGCTGGCGGTGATCATCCGCGAAGGCACCCGGCAGATGATCGAGGAGCAGCAGAACGTCTTCTACTACATCACCGTGATGAACGAGTCCTACCAGCAGCCGGCCATGCCGGAAGGCGTCGAGGACGGCATCATCAAGGGCATGTACCTGCTTGAGGAAGACAAGAAGGAAGCCGCCCACCACGTGCAGCTGCTGGGCAGCGGCACCATCCTGCGCGAAGTGCGCGAGGCGGCGAAGATCCTGCGCGAGGAGTTCAACATCGGCGCCGACGTGTGGAGCGTCACCAGCTTCAACGAGCTGCGCCGCGACGGCCTGGCCGTGGAGCGCATCAACCGCCTGCACCCGGGGCAGAAACCCAAGCTGGCCTACATCGAGCAGTGCCTGTCCGGGCGCAAGGGCCCGGTGGTGGCCAGCACCGACTACATGAAGCTGTTCGCCGAGCAGGTGCGCCAGTGGGTGCCGAGCAAGGAGTACAAGGTGCTGGGCACCGACGGCTTCGGCCGCAGCGACAGCCGCAAGAAGCTGCGTCACTTCTTCGAGGTAGACCGCCACTGGGTCGTCCTGGCCGCCCTGGAAGCCCTGGTGGACCGCGGCGAGATCGAAGCCAAGGTGCTGGCCGACGCCATCGCCAAGTTCGGCATCGATCCCGATAAAGCCAACCCCCTGGACTGCTAAGGAGCGTAGCGATGAGTGAATTGATTCGCGTACCCGACATCGGCAGCGGTGAGGGTGAAGTTATCGAGTTGTTCGTCAAGGTCGGCGACCGTATCGAAGCCGACCAGAGCCTGCTGACCCTCGAGTCGGACAAGGCCAGCATGGAAATCCCGGCGCCCAAGGCCGGCGTGGTCAAGGAGCTGAAGGTCAAGCTCGGCGACCGCCTGAAAGAGGGCGACGAGCTGCTGGTACTGGAAGTCGAAGGTGCCGCCGAGGCAGCGCCTGCGGCCCAGGCCGAAGCCGCCCCCGCCGAAGCCC
>NZ_AVOF01000343.1:0-3334 GCF_000465935.2 Pseudomonas sp. EGD-AK9 | reverse complement strand
CGGCGTGCTGCTCTGGCTGTGCCTGCCCAACCAGCTCGGCGCCGGCGAAGCGCCGGAGGGCGGCCTGCCCTGGCGGCAGCCGCGCGCCTGGCTGATCAGCTGTTTCTTCGCCCTGCAGGCCGGGCTGTTCTATGCCCTGGCCACCTGGGTGGTGGCGCGCTACCACGAGGCCGGGCTGAGCCTGCTGCGCAGCAACTCGCTGCTCAGCCTCTCGATGCTGATGGGCCTGCCCAGCTCCTTCCTGTTGCCCTGGCTGGCGCAGCGCTTCGATGCCCGCTACTCGCTGCTGCTGGCCTGCGGCGCGCTGAGCAGCCTGTGTCTGGCGATGATCAGCTTTGCCCCGAGCGTGGTCCCCGAGCTCTGGGCGGTGCTGATCGGCTTCGGCCTCGGCGGCTCCTTCGCCCTGTCGCTGGTGCTGCCGCTGTACGAGGCCGGCTCGCCGCTGGCGGTCAGCCGCTGGACCGCGATGATGCTGTTCACCGGCTACGGCCTGGCCTGCATGACGCCGATTCTCACCGGCCTGGCGCGCGACCTGTCCGGCAGTTACCGCCTGCCGTTCGCCGCGCTCACCGGCCTGGCCCTGCTGATGACGCTGATCGCCTGGCTGCTCGGGCGCAGCCAGCGGCGCCAGCGGTGAAGAATTCGCGCCAGTTCCTTTCTTGCCCGCCGGGGCTGTGTTAGAAGGCGGTCTGTTTTTCCTGGAGTGCCGGTGTGGAGTCCGAATCCATCGTCTATGGCTGCATCCGCGACTGGCCCTCGGATGACCCCGAGCTGCGTCGCCTGCGCCGCGAAACCAACCACGGCGTGCTGGCCGAACTGCCGGCCGGCGACCTCTGGCCCTTCCTCGGCCGCGAGATGTTCTCCTTCTGCGAGCAGCCCGGCGCCGGCCTGTACCAGACCCAGGTGATCCACTTCGGCGCCAGCTACGGCGCGGTGGAGTACGAGTGGAACCTGTGGATCGAGGCCTTCGAGGCGCTGCTCAAGCGCCTGTACTGGGCCAATGCGGTGGTGCACCTGGAAACCGAGCTCAATGGCGTGCACACCTTCCGCTGGGAATCCGACAGCGGCTTTCACAGCCCCCAGGAGGGCGCCCTGCGCGTGCGTTGCGCCTGGGAACGCGAAGGCATGCTGCGCGGCTGAGGAGGCGAACGTGCTCAACTACCTGTGGTTCCTGCTCGCCGCGCTGCTGGAGATCGCCGGCTGCTACGCCTTCTGGATGTGGCTGCGGCTCGACCGCAGCGCCTGGTGGATAGTGCCCGGGCTGCTCAGCCTGGCGCTGTTCGCGCTGATCCTGACGCGGGTCGAGGCGGCGTTCGCCGGGCGTGCCTACGCCGCCTACGGCGGGGTCTATATAGTCGCTTCGCTGGCCTGGCTGGCGCTGGTCGAGAAGACCCGGCCGCTGGCCAGCGACTGGCTGGGCGCGGCGCTGTGCCTGGCGGGCGCCGCCATCATCCTGTTCGGGCCGCGCGTCGCGCCGTCCTGAACCGCGGGCCAGAGCGCTGCACTGCTTATAGAGAATCGAAGTAAAAAAGTTCCGCTGTCATGAAATCTTTATATATCGGCAACTGAGCTGAAATAACCCCTCGCCAAGATTCCCCCCAGCACGAACGAGCCCTGCGCTCGGGTGTTTTCAACACTAAAAGTCCAACAGGGGAATTTCTCGATGATCCGTAAGCACTTCGCCGGTTTCGCAGCCAGCGCCCTGGCCCTGGCCGTTTCCGCCCAGGCTTTCGCCGGCACCGTCACCACCGACGGCGCCGATATCGTGATCAAGACCAAAGGTGGCCTGGAAGTAGCGACTACCGACAAGGAGTTCAGCTTCAAGCTCGGCGGCCGCTTGCAGGCCGACTATGGCACTTTCGACGGTTTCTACACCCGCAACGGCAACAACGCCGACGCCGCCTACTTCCGTCGTGCCTTCCTGGAGCTCAGTGGCACCGTCTACAAGGACTGGAAGTATGTGCTGAGCTACGACCTCGCCCACAACGCCGGCAACAGCGACGACGGCTACTTCGACGAGGCGTCGATTGCTTACACCGGCTTCAACCCGGTCAACCTGCGCTTTGGTCGCTTCGATCCGGACTTCGGTCTGGAGAAGGCCACCAGCTCCAAGTGGATCACCGCCATCGAGCGTTCCGCCATCTATGAAATCGCCGACTGGGTCAACGGCCACGAGAACGGCATGGGCGTGCAGGCCAGCTCGGTTCTGGGCAACATGGCCTTCCTGTCCGGTGGCGTCAGCGCCAAGGACAGCAACGACACCGACGGCGAGAGCGTCAAACAGTTCAACGTGCGCGGCGTGTTCGCGCCGATGGCCGAGGCCGGCAATGTCCTGCACCTGGGTCTGAACTACGCCAACCGCGGTCTCGACGATGTCGCCGCAGACGGCCGTATCCGTCCGCGTCTGACCGTGCGGGGCGTGTCCACCAACGGCGGCAACGACGCCGGTACCAACGGCAACCGCGCCACCTTTGGCGGCTTCCAGGGCGTGGCTGGCGACTTCGACAACGACGCGGCCTGGGGTGCCGAACTGGCCTACGCCATGGGGCCGTTCTCGGCTCAGGCTGAATACCTGGCGCGCAAGCTGAAGGCTGACCGTGCCGGTATTGAAGACGTCGAAGCCAACGGTTACTACGCTCAGCTGGCCTACACCCTGACCGGCGAATCGCGCGGCTACAAGCTCGACGGCGCGAAGTTCGACAGCATCAAGCCGGAGAACAAGCAGCTCGGCGCCTGGGAAGTCTTCTACCGCTACGACAACATCAAGGTCGAAGACGACAACGTCACCGTGGCCACCGCCACCCGCGAAGTGGGCGACACCAAGGCCAAGCTGCACACCGTAGGCGTCAACTGGTACGTCAACGACGTGGTCAAGGTAGCCGCCAACTACGTCAAGGCCGAGACCGACAAGATCACCAACAACGTGGGTGACGACGACGGCGACGCTTTCGTGATGCGCATGCAGTACGCGTTCTGATTCAACGCCGACTCTGCTCCTGTTTGAGCCCCGCCTGATGGCGGGGCTTTTTTATTGCTCGCCACCCCTGGCGGCCATCCGGCGGGCCGGTGCCAGGCGAGGTTAAAAATGGCGCCCGGGCTTTTTTTCGCCCACGGCACAGGCCAGACTGCGCCCATGCCGATCATGACCCTGCACCGACTTGCCGACCTGGATCCAGCCAGCTGGGACGCGCTGCTGGCCGACGCCCAGCCCTTTCTGCGCCACGCCTTTCTCAGCGCCCTGGAAGACAGCGCCAGCGTCGGCGGGCGCAGCGGCTGGCAGCCGGCGCACCGGCTGTGGCTGGACCGGCACGGCGTGCTGCGCGCCGCCATGCCG
>NZ_AVOF01000342.1:0-3383 GCF_000465935.2 Pseudomonas sp. EGD-AK9 | reverse complement strand
GCCGAGGGCGTCAGCGGGTGGCGGCGCGCGGCGGCGGAGAAGCTGCCGGCCTCCAGCACGTCGAGAAAGAGTTGCAGCTGGTCGGTCAGGGCATCGGGGTTCATGGCGACTCTGCTGTGCGTGATAAGCGCAGCCATTGTGCGCGGCTATGCGTTTCCGCGCCAGCCGCCCCTGATTAGCATGCGCCCATTGCCTGGAGGTGCCATGAATCTGCTCGATCTTTCCCTGAATCTGTTGCTGGGCCTGAGCCTGGGCACCCTGGGCGGGCTGTTCGGCATCGGCGGCGGGCTGATCGCCATTCCGGTGCTCGGCGTGCTGTTCGGCCTGGATCAGCAATTGTCCCAGGGCACGGCCCTGGTGATGGTGGTGCCCAACGTGATGCTGGCGCTGTGGCGCTACCACCAGCGCAACCGCATCGATCCGCGCCACGCGCTGCTGCTCGGCGGCTCCAGCCTGCTCTGCGCCTGGCTGGCCTCGCTCTACGCGGTGGGGCTGGAGGCGCGCACCATGCGCTGGGCCTTCGTCGGCTTCCTGCTGGCCCTGGCCGCCTACAACCTGCTGCGCATGTCGATGCGCCAGGCGCCGGCCAGCGCCGAGCTGCGTCATCCCTGGGGCTGGTTCGGCGCGCTGGGCGGGGTGTCCGGCGCCATGGGCGGGCTGTTCGGCGTCGGTGGTGCGGTGGTGGCCACGCCGGTGTTGACCAGCCTGTTCGGCACCAGCCAGGTGGTAGCCCAGGGGCTATCGCTGTCGCTGGCGCTGCCCAGCACCGGGGTGACCCTGCTGACCTACGCGCTGCACCAGCACGTCAACTGGTGGATGGGCGTGCCCCTGGCGGTGGGCGGGCTGCTCAGCATCAGCTGGGGCGTGCGCATGGCCCACGCGTTGCCGGAGCGCCTGCTGCGCAGCCTGTTCTGCGGTTTTCTGCTGGTCTGTGCGGCGCTGCTGGCCCTGGAGTAGCGGCGGCGGGCGGTGCTGGACTGCCTCCGGCTACAGGCGAAAGCCCTCGACTATATGCTCGGCCAGGCACTCGGTGACCGGCGACTGGCTGGCCTCGTTGCGCAGCAGCACGATGCTCGCCGAGGGCATGGCCGGCAGCCCCTCGGCCTCGCCGATGATGCGCATGTCCGGGGTGATCAGGCTCTGCAGCTGCGCGGTGATCGCCAAGCCGGCGCTGACCACCGCCATGATCGCCGACAGGCTGGGGCTGGTGTAGGCGATGCGGTACTCGCGCTCCATGGCGTCCAGCGCATTGCACGCCCAGGAGCGGCAGAAGCATTGCGAGTTGAACATCGCCAGCGGCAGCGGCTCCTGTTCGTGCGGGCTGAAGCCCTGAGCTTCGGCCCAGACGATGCGCTCCTGGCGCAGCAACTGGCCGATTTCCTTGCCCGGCTCGCGGGTGACGATGGTCAGGTCCAGGTCCTGGCGCTGCAGCAGCTGGAACGAGGGTTCGCAGTGCAGCTCGACCTGCACCATGGGGTAGGCCTGGGCGAAGCGCGAGAGGATGCCGGGCATGAAGCGCATCACGTAGTCGTCCGGCGTGCCGATGCGCACGGTGCCGACCATGTGCGGCTCGCGCAGGGTGGTCAGCAGCTCGCCGTGCAGCTTGAGGATGCGTCGGGCGTAACCGAGCAGCAGCTGGCCCTCGGCGGTCAGGCTGACCTGGCGGCCGTCGCGCTGGAACAGCGGGCGCTGCATCACGTCTTCCTCGAGGCGCTTCATCTGCATGCTTACCGCCGATTGGGTGCGGTTGACCGCCTCGGCGGCGCGGGTGAAGCCGCCCTGGTCGACGATGGCGACGAAGGTGCGCAGCAGTTCGCTGTCGATGCTGGGGTACAGGGCCATCCATCAATATCCCAGATGTAGTGCATAAGAAACATTCGTTGGATTGATCTTAAGCCCAGCGCGAGACTGGCGCCAACCCCACAGGGAGGGCAAAGAGATGAAAGGTCAAAAAGGTTATGCCGTCGCTCAGCCGCTGCACTTCGCCGCTCCGCGCCTGGGCGCCCGCTTGCTGTCGATGGCGCGTCAGTTGCGCCGCTGGTGGCAGCTGGCCGAGCAGCGCCGCCGTCTGGGCATGCTCGACGATGCCGCGCTCAAGGACATCGGCCTGAGCCGCGCCGATGCGCTGCAGGAGAGCGAGCGGCCATTCTGGGACGATCCGCTCAAGCACTGAGAGCCTGTTCAAAGGCTCGCGAGCTAGAGCAATGCAAGGCAAAAACAGGCGAGGGCGCGGAGTTTACGAGCTGTAAATGAGCAGCCCGAGCCTGTTTTTAACGCAGCAGTGCCGACGCGCAGCAGACTTTGAAGCGGTTCTGAGGCCGTGGCGCTGTGGGGCTCGCCGGCTCGGCAGCGCAGCCCGATACCCGCATCATGCAATGGATAGACAAGGAGTGCCCATGCCCGGTTACCACCTGGCCCAGCTGAATATCGCCAACCTGGCGGCGCCGCTGGATTCGCCGCCGCTGGCCGATTTCGTCGCCAATCTGCAGCGCATCAACGCCCTGGCCGAGGCCTCGCTGGGCTTCGTCTGGCGCCTCGCGGACGAGGGGGGCGACGCCACCGCGTTGCGCCCGTTCGGTGAGGACGTGCTGGTCAATCTGTCGCTCTGGCGCGACGTCGAGAGCCTGAGCGACTACGTCTACAAAACCGCCCATCGCGAGATGCTCAAGCGCCGCCGCGAATGGTTCGAGCCGGTGGCGCAGGCGCATCTGGTGCTCTGGTGGGTGGCGGCCGGACAGCGGCCGAGCCTGGAGGAGGCGGCCGAACGTCTGCAGCGCCTGCGCCGCAAGGGGCCGACGCCTGCGGCCTTCAGCTTTCGCCAGCGCTTCCTGGCGCCCGACGCGCAGCCGTCGTTGCCACTGGAGCTGGCGCGCGACTAGTCTGGGCGCACCGCCACTCCAGGGACGGCCCCATGCCCGATTCACTTTCCCTCGCCGAAGCCCGGCGCCTGGTACTGGCTGCCCAGGGCTTCGGTCGTGCCCCGCGCGGCGCCGTCGGCCGGCATCAGTTGCTGAGCCAGGTCGAGCGCCTCGGCGTGCTGCAGCTCGATTCGGTCAACGCGCTGGTGCGCTCGCACTACCTGCCAGCCTTTTCCCGTCTCGGCCACTACGCGCCCGAGCTGCTCGACCAGTTGGCCTGGGGCAAGCCGCGTCAGCGCGCGCTGTTCGAGTACTGGGGCCACGAGGCCTCGCTGTTGCCGCTGGAGATCCATCCCCTGCTGCGCTGGCGCATGCGCCGCGCGGCGCAGGGACGCGGCATCTACCGGCAATTGGCGGAATTCGGCGCACAACGCGGCGAGGTGATCGCCCGGGTGCTGCAGGCGGTGCGCGAGCAGGGCGCGCTGGGCGCCGGCAGCCTGTCGAGCCGCCAGCAGCGCGCCGGCC
>NZ_AVOF01000341.1:0-3384 GCF_000465935.2 Pseudomonas sp. EGD-AK9 | reverse complement strand
CCTGCGGCAGCAGGCTGCGCGCCTGGCCGAGGGCCCTGGCGGCGCGATCCAGATCGCCCTGCTGCAGGGCTTCGCGGCCCTGCTGCAGATAGGCGTCGGCCAGCTGGCGGCGGTACTGCTCGAGACGGGTGTCGCCGGCGGCGCTGCGCTCGAGGGCGGCGAGCTGGGTCTGGGCATCGTCCAGCCGCTCCTCGGCCAGGCTCAGGTCGAGCTGGCGCAGGGCGAGCACCAGCTCGTCGACCGGCGGCAGCGGCTGCTGCGGGGCCTGCTGGCAGCCAGCGAGGAACAGAACCAGCAGCAGGGGGAAACCACGGAAAACGAACGACTTCATGACTGTGCGTCTCGGATTGTGCAAAAAACGCGCAATCATACAGGGTTGCACCGGCGAATTCACGCCGATCGGCAAGGCTCTGGCCCGTATGGCATCCGGGCTACGCAGGGGCGAGGGCGCTATCAGGCGTTGCGCTTGGGCAGGGCGAAGCTGGCGAGAAACAGTGCGGCGGCGCTGACGACTATGGACGGCCCGGCCGGGGTGTCCTGGAACCAGGACAGGCTGAGCCCGGCGCACACCGCCACCAGGCCGAGCAGGCTGGCGCCCAGGGCCATCTGCTCCGGGGTGCGCGCGTGGCGCTGGGCGGCGGCCGCGGGGATGATCAGCAGCGAGGTGATCAGCAGCACGCCGACTATCTTCATTGCCACGGCGATCACCACGGCAATCAGCAGCATCAGCGCCAGGCGGATGGCCGCCACCGGCAGGCCCTCGACCCGTGCCAGCTCCTCGTGCACGGTGATCGCCAGCAGCGGCCGCCACAGCAGCGCCAGCAGCACCAGCACCAGCGCGCTGCCGCCGAGAATCCAGGCCAGGTCGGCTGGGCCGACGGCGAGCAGGTCGCCGAACAGGTAGCCCATCAGGTCGATGCGCACCTCGTGCATAAAGCTCAGCACGACGAGCCCCAATGACAGGGTGCTATGGGCGAGGATGCCCAGCAGGGTGTCCGAAGCCAGCGGCTGGCGCTGTTGCAAGGTCACCAGCAGCACGGCGAGCAGCACGCAGCCGACCGTCACCGCCAGGGTCGGGCTGACGTCGAGCATCAGGCCGAGGGCCACGCCGAGCAGGGCGGCGTGGGACAGGGTGTCGCCGAAATAGGCCATGCGCCGCCACACCACGAAGGAGCCGAGCGGGCCGGCCACCAGGGCCAGCGCCAGGCCGGCGAGCAGGGCGTTGAGGAGAAAATCGGGCATCAGTGTTTGCAGTCCGGGCCGTGGACGTGGGCCGGGCCGTGGATGGTCAGGCCCGGCTTGACCACGCTGCCGTGCAGGTCGTGGTCATGGTCGTGATGGTGGTGGTAGACGGCCAGGCTCTTGGCGTCCTGGCCGAACAGCTCGATGAAGGCGGGATCGAAGCTGACCTGTTCCGGGTGGCCGGAGCAGCACACATGGCGATTCAGGCAGACCACCTGGTCGGTGGCGCTCATCACCAGGTGCAGGTCGTGCGAGACCATCAGCACGCCGCAGCCGTGGCGCTCGCGCAGGCGCGAGATCAGCCGGTACAGTTCGGCCTGGCCGGCGACGTCGACGCCCTGTACCGGCTCGTCCAGCACCAGCAGTTCGGGCTCGCGCAGCAGCGCGCGGGCCAGCAGCACGCGCTGCAGCTCGCCGCCGGAGATGCCCTGCAGCGGGCTGTCGATCACCTGTTCGGCGCCGACTTCGGCCAGCGCGGCCAGCGCGCGGGTGCGGTCGACACCCGGCACCAGGCGCAGGAAACGAAGCACCGACAGCGGCAGGGTGGCGTCGACGTGCAGCTTCTGCGGCATGTAGCCGATGCGCAGGCGCGGCTTGCGCCAGACGCTGCCGCGCTCGGCCTGCAGCAGGCCGAGGACGACGCGCACCAGGGTGGTCTTGCCGGCGCCGTTGGGGCCGATCAGGGTGACGATCTCGCCCGGGCGCACGCTCAGATGGGCGTCTTCCAGCACCGCCTGGCCGTTGAAGCTGACGCTCACCTGCTCCAGCCGGATCAGCGCCTCGTTCATGCCTTGTCCTTGCAGCCGGCGCAGAGGCCGACCACTTCCACGGTCTGCGCTTCGACGGCGAAGCCGACCCCGGCGGCGCCCTCGACTATGGCCTGGCTGATGCTCGGCTGTTCCAGCTCGATGGCGGCATGGCAGGCGCGGCAGATCAGGAACTGGCCCTGGTGCGCGTGTTCCGGGTGGCTGCAGCCGACGAAGGCGTTGAGCGAGGCGATGCGGTGCACCAGGCCGTTTTCCAGGAGGAAATCCAGCGCCCGGTAGACGGTCGGTGGCGCGGCGCGGCGGCCGTCCTCGTCGCTCAGCACGCCGAGGATGTCGTAGGCGCCGAGCGGCTTGTGGCTGGCCCACACCAGTTCCAGCACGCGCTTGCGCAGGGCGGTCAGGCGCAGGCCCTGGCGCGTGCAGATGGACTCGGCCTCGGCCAGGGCATGGCTGACGCAGCGGGAGTGGTCGTGGGGGCGCGAGGCCAGGGGCGTGTCGGTCATGGGCAAGGACGGCGCGGGCTGGAGACGTTATTATATTACCCGTTCAATCCCGCCCGAGTATGCCCCGTGTCGCGTCTTTTCTGTCTCGTTGCCCTGCTGTTCGTCGCCAATGCCCAGGCCGAGGTGCGCCTGCTCACCAGCATCAAGCCGCTGCAACTGATCGCCGCGGCGGTGCAGGACGGCGTCGGCGTGCCCGACGTGCTGCTGCCCCCCGGCGCCTCGCCGCATCGCTATGCGCTGCGTCCGTCCGACGTGCGCCGGGTGCGCGAGGCTGACCTGCTGTACTGGATCGGCCCGGACATGGAAGGCTTCCTGCCGCGGGTGCTGGATGGGCGCGACAAGCCGGACGTGGCGGTGCAGGAACTGCCCGGCCTGAGCCTGCGTCATTTCGGCGACAGCCATGCTGGGCACGAGCACGAGCACGAGCACGAGCACGAGCACGACGAGCATGGCCATGATCAGGCGGACGACGGCCTGGGCCATGACCACGACCATCGCCCCGGCAGCCTCGACGCCCACCTCTGGCTGCTGCCGGCCAACGCCCGGGTGATCGCCGCGCGCATGGCCGCCGACCTGGCCAATCTCAACGCCGCCAATGCTGCGCGCTACGCCGCCAACCTGCAGGCCTTCGAAGCCCGTCTGGATGCACTGGATGGCCGTATCCGCCCGCAGCTGGCGAGCATCGCCGACAAGCCCTATTTCGTCTTCCACGAGGCCTACGACTACTTCGAGGCCGCCTACGGGCTCAAGCACGCCGGCGTGTTCAGCGTGCTCGGCGAGGTGCAACCCGGCGCCCGCCACGTCGCCGCCATGCGCCAGCGCCTGCAGCAGGCCGGTCCTAGCTGCGTGTTCAGCGAGCCGCCGCTGCGCCC
>NZ_AVOF01000340.1:0-20386 GCF_000465935.2 Pseudomonas sp. EGD-AK9 | reverse complement strand
TCTCGTGGCCCACGGCGCTGACGATGGGCGTCACGCAGGCGGCCACGGCGCGGGCCACGGCTTCCTCGTTGAAGCACCACAGGTCCTCCAGCGAGCCGCCGCCGCGGGCCAGGATCAGTGCGTCGAAGCCCTGCGCGTCGGCCAGCTGCAGGGCGCGGACGATCTGCGCGGTGGCCTCACGGCCCTGCACCGCGGTGGGAATCAGGTTCAGCTGCACCTGCGGCGCGCGGCGGCGGAACACGCTGATGATGTCGCGGATCACCGCGCCGGTGGGCGAGGTGACGATGCCGATACGCTTGGGATGGGCGGGCAGGGCGAGCTTGCGCTCGGTGGCGAACAGCCCTTCGGCGGACAGCTTTTCCTTGAGCGCTTCGAAGGCCAGGCGCAGGGCGCCGTCGCCGGCCGGCTCGACCGCATCGAGAATCAGCTGGTAGTCGCCGCGGCCCTCGAACAGCGAGACCTTGCCGCGTACCTTCACCGCCAGACCATCGCGCAGCGCCTGGCGTACCCGCGCGGCGTTCTGCCGGAACAGCGCGCAGCGCACCTGGGCCTGGCTATCTTTGAGGGTGAAGTAGATATGTCCGGAGGCCGGCCGCGCCAGGTTGGAGATTTCCCCCTCGACCCAGATGCTGGCGAACACGTCTTCCAGCAGCAGGCGGGCGCGGTTGTTCAGTTGGCTGACGCTGAGCACCTCGCGGTCGAGGTTCAGGCGGGCAAAGGGGTCGTTGATCATGGGGCGGCATGATAAAGGCTTTGGCGTCGCGGCCATAGTTGACCGCTGCACCACTACCGCTAAGCTGCGCGACTTTTCTTCATATGGAGCACGCTATGGGCGAGAACCAGGCCATCATCGTGCCGCAGATCTCCAGCCTTCCGGGCAACGAGGCGTTGGCCGCGCGCCTGCTGCGCTGGCTGGCGCAGCGCGAGATCGTCCAGGCGCATGTCAGCACCTGCGGGCGCAGCGGCAATCGCATGGCCTTCGCCATTGCCGCGGGTGCACGGCGGGTGGTCGAGCGCCCGGAGCTGCTGCCGTTCGGCCGGCCGATCAACGGCCTGGAGCTGGTGACCAAGCGCTGCATCTACACCCCGACCCAGGGCTTTCGCGAAGAAGCCGGCTGCCCCGCGTGCCGTCAGGAGATCGGCCCGCCGCTGTTCGACAGCCTGGAACGCTGGTGGCCGGGAGAGACCGACAACTTCGTCTGCCCCGAATGCGGCTTTGAGGACGATATCAACGGCTTCCTGTTCCTGCAGCCCTGCGGCTTCTCCGACCTGGGCCTGGTGTTCAACAACTGGGCGGACGCCGGCTTTCGCCAGGACTTTCTCGATGAACTGGCCGAGCGCATCGGCTTCGCCGTGCGCCTGGTGCGGGTCGACTGCTGAGGGCGGATTGGCCGAGGTCGGATAGGGCAGGGCGTCTGCCCACTGACCGGTCGGCCGTTTTCTGGCCGCACCTGCCACACTTTGCATTGAGCGGGCGGGGGTGGCTGGGTATAATGCCGCGCTTCTTATTTTCCCGCCCGGGAGCCCGCCATGCTGCGCATCAGCCAAGAAGCACTCACTTTCGACGACGTCCTGCTCATCCCCGGTTATTCCGAGGTGTTGCCCAAGGACGTCAGCCTGAAGACCCGCCTGACCCGCGGCATCGAACTGAATATCCCGCTGCTGTCCGCCGCCATGGACACCGTCACCGAGGCGCGCCTGGCCATCGCCATGGCTCAGGAAGGCGGTATCGGCATCATCCACAAGAACATGACCATCGAGCAGCAGGCTGCCGAAGTGCGCAAGGTCAAGAAGTTCGAGGCCGGCGTGGTCAAGGACCCGATCACCATCGAAGCCGACGCCACCGTGCGCGACCTGTTCGAGCTGACCCGGCAGAACAACATTTCCGGCGTGCCGGTGCTCTCCAACGGTGACCTGGTGGGCATCGTCACCTCCCGCGACGTGCGCTTCGAGAACCGCCTGGACGCCCTGGTGCGCGAGGTGATGACGCCGAAAGAGCGTCTGGTCACCGTCAAGGAAGGCGCCGCCAAGGAAACCGTGCGCGAGCTGCTGCACAAGCACCGCATCGAGAAGGTGCTGATCGTCGACGACGCCTTCACCCTCAAGGGCATGATGACCGTCAAGGACATCGAGAAGGCCAAGGCCTACCCGCTGGCGAGCAAGGACGACCAGGGTCGCCTGCGCGTCGGCGCCGCCGTCGGCACCGGGGCCGATACCGGCGACCGCGTCGCCGCGCTGGTCAACGCCGGCGTCGACGTGATCATCGTCGACACCGCCCACGGCCACTCCAAGGGCGTGATCGACCGCGTGCGCTGGGTCAAGCAGACCTTCCCGGAAGTCCAGGTGATCGGCGGCAATATCGCCACCGGCGATGCCGCCAAGGCCCTGGTCGAAGCCGGCGCCGACGGCGTCAAGGTCGGCATCGGCCCGGGCTCGATCTGCACCACCCGTATCGTCGCCGGCGTCGGCGTGCCGCAGATCAGTGCCGTGGCCAACGTCGCCGCCGCCCTGGCCGGTAGCGGCGTACCGCTGATCGCCGACGGCGGCATCCGCTTCTCCGGCGACCTGTCCAAGGCCATAGTCGCCGGCGCTTCCGCGGTGATGATCGGCTCCATGCTGGCCGGCACCGAAGAAGCCCCGGGCGAAGTCGAACTGTTCCAGGGCCGTTCCTACAAGGCCTACCGCGGCATGGGCTCGCTGGGCGCCATGGCGCAGGCGCAGGGTTCCTCGGATCGCTACTTCCAGGACTCCTCGGCCGGTGCCGAGAAACTGGTGCCGGAAGGTATCGAAGGCCGCGTGCCGTACAAGGGCGCCATGGCCGCCATCGTCCATCAGCTGATGGGCGGCCTGCGCGCCTCCATGGGCTACACCGGCTGCGCCACCATCGAAGAGATGCGCACCAAGCCGGAGTTCGTGCGCATCACCGGCGCCGGCATGGCCGAGTCGCACGTGCACGACGTGCAGATCACCAAGGAAGCCCCGAACTATCGGGTCGGTTGATTCGCCGCAATGCTATGAATAACGGGGCTGTTCGATCAGCCCCGTGTCATTTGTGAATACCTACGAGAGACGGCCATGGCCCACGACATTCACGCCCACCGCATCCTGATTCTGGACTTCGGTTCCCAGTACACCCAACTGATCGCCCGCCGCGTGCGCGAGATCGGCGTCTATTGCGAACTGCACCCCTGGGACATGAGCGACGAGGACATCCGCGCCTTCGCCCCGCGCGGCATCATCCTCGCCGGCGGCCCGGAGTCGGTGCACGAGGAGGGTAGCCCGCGCGCGCCGCAAGCCGTGTTCGACCTCGGCGTGCCGTTGCTGGGCATCTGTTACGGCATGCAGACCATGGCCGAGCAGCTCGGCGGCAAGGTGGAAGGTTCCGACCTGCGCGAGTTCGGCTACGCCCGCGTCGACGTGGTCGGCAAGAGCCAGCTGCTCGAAGGCATCGAGGACCATGTCGACGCCGACGGCGTGCTCGGCCTCGACGTGTGGATGAGCCACGGCGACAAGGTCACCCGCATGCCCGAGGGCTTCCATATCCTCGCCAGCACCCCGAGCTGCCCGATCGCCGCCATGAGCGACGACGCCCGCCACTACTACGGCGTGCAGTTCCACCCGGAAGTGACCCACACCAAGCAGGGCGGCCGCATCCTCTCGCGCTTCGTCCTGGAGATCAGTGGCTGCGAGGCCCTGTGGACCCCGGCCAATATCGTCGACGACGCCGTTGCCGCGGTGCGCGCCCAGGTCGGCGACGCCAACGTGCTGCTCGGCCTGTCCGGCGGCGTCGACTCCTCGGTGGTCGCCGCCTTGCTGCACAAGGCCATCGGCGACCAGCTGACCTGCGTGTTTGTCGACAACGGCCTGCTGCGTCTGCACGAAGGCGAGCAGGTGATGGCCATGTTCGCCGAGAACATGGGGGTCAAGGTGATTCGCGCCAACGCGGAGGAACAGTTCCTCAACAACCTGGCCGGCGAAGCCGACCCGGAGAAGAAGCGCAAGATCATCGGCCGCACCTTCATCGACGTGTTCGATGCCGAGGCCAGCAAGCTTCCCAACATCCAGTTCCTCGCCCAGGGCACCATCTACCCGGACGTGATCGAGTCGGCCGGTGCCAAGAGCGGCAAGGCCCACGTGATCAAGAGCCACCACAACGTCGGCGGCCTGCCGGAGGAGATGAACCTCAAGCTGGTCGAGCCGCTGCGTGAGCTGTTCAAGGACGAGGTGCGCAAGATCGGCCTGGAGCTGGGCCTGCCCTACGACATGGTCTACCGCCACCCCTTCCCGGGCCCGGGCCTGGGCGTGCGCATCCTCGGCGAAGTGAAGAAGGAATACGCCGACCTGCTGCGCCGCGCCGACCACATCTTCATCGAAGAGCTACGCAAGGCCGACTGGTACCACAAGACCAGCCAGGCCTTCGTGGTGTTCCAGCCGGTGAAATCGGTCGGCGTCGTCGGCGACGGTCGTCGCTACGCCTGGGTCGTCGCCCTGCGCGCCGTGGAAACCGTGGACTTCATGACCGCTCGCTGGGCGCACCTGCCCTACGAACTGCTGGAAACCGTCAGCGGCCGCATCATCAACGAAATCGAAGGCATCTCTCGCGTCACCTACGATGTGTCGAGCAAGCCGCCTGCCACCATCGAGTGGGAGTGAGTTTTCCCCACCTTTTTATTGTGCTCGTATATTGCCTGAAGCTATTTTCCTAATGTCGGGCATGATCTGAAGTGGAAAGGACTGGGAAGTCAGGATATGAGCGTTGTATCTTCGAAAGTCGACTATCTGGCTAGCTCAAGGCGGCACATTCAAGATGCCTACCTGTTACACAGCCGTGGGCGTTTGGCCAATGCTGGGCAGCTTTTTGGTTTCAGCGTCGAATGTGGTCTGAAGGCTGTGCTGGTTGGCTATGGGGTGACAACAGATACAGATGGGAATATTCCTAGGCCGACTGGATATCGAGAACACCTGCCGAAGCTCGGACAGTTGATAACTGGGTTGACGGTTTTTCCGGATGGACGTTCGGCTAGCTTCTTGCTCAGCCGCTTACCAAGTCTTGGCGATATGCATGATTGGAGTGTGGATCATCGATATTGGCGAGTCTCGGCAATTCCACTTGGTGCATCGTTGGGTAATTGGGAGTTGGCAGCTCTTGAGGTCGATGCCTTTCTCGATGAAGCCATAAGTCAGGGGATCATCTAATGAAGTCAATCAAGTTTAATGATGCACTTCGTTTGGCTGCGGAGGCGGCTAAAGATGTTCAGTTGCCTCCGCAGTGGCCGGTGCGCCTGGTTCGGGATATTTATGGGCGTTTGTGTTTTGCGGTGGACGCCCATCGTTCCTATGTGGCCGATATGGAGGAGGATGAAGAGTCTAGGTCTACTCCCGTCGAGCAGAGATACCCAATGGAAGCTCATCAGCGACTCCTAGACGCAGCCTTAGGTCTTGGGCGCTACGCCGCTTCAAGGCAGGTGCTATTTCGTGATGATTTTTCTGCGCCCGATAAATTGTTTAACAACCCGGATTGGCACGAAATTGTCCTGCCGCGGTATATAGATACTGAGGGTGTTGAGCATCCCGAGTTGGTCATTCAGTTGCTTGATCGTCAAATTATTGGTCAGGACTGGCTACGTACTAATGAAGTAAGTGATTCTCCCCATCCTCCGCGCATAGTTTTTTATGGCCTCAAGGGCGGTGTCGGTCGTTCGACTGCTCTTGCCATGCTGGCTTATCGTCTTGCGCGGGATGGTAAGCGCGTGCTGCTAATCGATTTCGATCTGGAGTCTCCGGGGTTGTCTGGGTTGTTGTTGCCTGCGGAGCGTGTGGCCGCGAGCGGGCTGGTCGACTGGTTTTTGGAAGATGCCGTTGGGCAGGGCGAGGTCGTGCTTGGCGATCTGCTTTCCGATAGCCCGCTGGCGGACGATGCACCGGGAAGTATCAGAGTTGCGGCGGCTATGGGTAATGACGAGCAGTCCTATCTGAGTAAGCTGGCCCGAGTTTACGCCGAGGTTCCCTCCGCAACTGGTTCTCAGAATTTCGCACAGCGGATGACTCGCCTTGTTGAGCTTCTTGAGCAGCGGGAAAAACCGGATGTCGTGTTGATTGACAGTCGCGCAGGTTTGCACGATGTGGCCGCAGTAGCAATTTCTAGGTTAGCTACAGTTGCATTGCTGTTTGCCACGGACTCTGAGCAGAGTTGGCAAGGCTATGCCCAGCTTTTCAAGAATTGGCACCAGTACCCTGCTGTGCTGCGTAATGTACGAGGGCGCCTTGCCATAGTGCAGGCCCTTTTTCCCGAAAGTGATCAAGCGCAGCGTGCAGAACGATTTGTGCAGAAGGCGTTTGACCTGTTTTCGGAGCATCTGTACGACCAGATTGAGCCTGGAGATGAGAGCGATGGTGATGCCTTCAGCTTCGCTCCCGATGCAGAGGATGCTCCGCATTTTCCATTCCGCATACGATGGAATGCTCGTTTTCAGGAGTTTCAGCCGCTTTTAAGCCGGGACGCGGGTGGGATGGATGATACGGATGTTGAATTAGCATTCGGTCCGTTCTTCGAGAAAGTAATTGACTCAATACCGGAGCTGAAGTGATGGCGGATATGTCGGTTTTGCGTAGAGCTTTTATCGAGTCATTGCCTTCAGTGGATCATGCAGGCTCCGATCCGGATCGAGAGCCGGCCTTTACCTACGTGCCGCCGAGTCATGCCAAGGCTCTAGATCCGGACGTCAGTGTTGTCGAAGGTATTCGAGGTGCAGGCAAGAGCTTCTGGTGGGCTCAACTTGCCTCGGAAGAGCATCGTAGTGCCATTGTTAAGGCTTTTCCTGAAATTCGTCTCGAGTCCGGTGTTCGAGTAACCCAGGCTTTTGGTGCGCAACTCTCCTCGGCGGACTCACCGAGCGAGGGCGTTTTAACGGCGCTGATTGCCCAGTATCCGGCCAGAGCAATCTGGAAGGCTGTGCTGGCGCAGAAGGCTGGGTTTTGTGAGGGGTTTCCTCGGGACGGGGAGTGGGCGGAAAAGGTCCGTTGGGTGGCGGAGAGCCCGGAAGCATTTGATCGAATGCTCCAGCGGATTGATCTGGGGCTAGATGCCAAGGGAGAAACCTTGGTGGTGCTATTCGATGCGCTTGATCGTCTGGCAGAGGACTGGCAGCACATTCGCCCGTTAGCCAAAGGCCTATTGCAGGTCGCCTTAGAGTTACGATCAACTAGGCGCATCCGTTTCAAGTTATTTATGCGCCCTGATATGCTGCAGGACAAGGAAATTATTCAATTTCCTGATGCTTCTAAGCTTTTGGCGCGCAAGGCTGGATTGGCGTGGAGGCGGGCAGACTTGTATGCATTGCTATTTCAATGTCTTGCCAATTCACCAACTGGTGGCCCAGGTTTTCGCGCCTTGTGCCATGAGGAGTCGAGCGTGGAGTGGAGAAGCACTGACAGCACTTGGCAACTTCCACCTGCCCTGCGTTCAGATGAAAAACTCCAAGAACAAATTTTTGCCCGAATGGCAGGAACAGCTATGGCTTCGGGACCGAGCGGCTATAAGCGAGGCAAACCTTACACATGGCTGGTTAACCATTTGCAAGATGGCCTCGATCAGGTGAGTCCACGTAGCTTTAGTTCTGCCTTGCGTTATGCGGCAGAGGAGACACGAGAGGACTCGGTGTTGGTGTTGGACTACAAGGCTATTCAAGCAGGTGTTCGGGAGGCTTCAAAGATTCGGGTTAACGAGCTTGTGAGTGAGGATTACCCTTGGGTTGATTTGGTTATGCAGCCGTTGCGAGGTCGCTTGGTTGTGCCTTGCACGGCCCAAGATATTGAACGCCTATGGGGTGAGGACGGAACTCTTTCTGGGCTCCAGGCTCGCCTTCAGAGGGTTCCTGACAAGGTTAAGCTTCCCCCGCCCAGTGTCGAGCCAGATGCGGTTCTCGCCGAGCTTGAGTCCCTTGGACTGTTACAGCGGGTAGGTGGGCAGCGTATTCAAATGCCCGATGTGTATCGTCTGGCCTTTGGGTTGGGACGGCGAGGTGGCGTAAGGCCGTTGAAATAAGCCTGCTTTTGACGAAGTCAAGATGATAGGGGCAGCGCAAGCTGCCCTTGTCGTTTTTGTCGGCCGCTGCGGCAACCTGTCTCGTATCCGGGGTCGTCAGCCAGGTCTTGGAAATGAGAAGATGTCGCAACTTATAGCCCGGATGCCAGCCGGGTGCGGCCTTCCCGGATTGCCGCCGGGCCACGGATACGACCATGACCTTTTCCCGCAGACAAATTCTCGCCGGCCTCGGCGGCGTCAGCCTGCTCGCCCTCGGCGGTGCCGGTTACTGGTTGCGCCGCAGCCAGAGCGCCAGCCACGACTACGAGTTGATCGCCGCGCCGCTGGATATCGAGCTGGTACCCGGGCACCAGACGCCGGCCTGGGCCTATGGCGGCCAGGCGCCGGGGCTGGAGTTGCGCGCACGCCAGGGCGACTGGCTGCGGGTGCGCTTCATCAACCAGTTGGCGGAGGCCACCACCATTCACTGGCACGGCATTCGTCTGCCGCTGGAGATGGACGGCGTGCCCTATCTCTCGCAGTTGCCGGTGCTACCGGGGGAGTATTTCGACTATGTGTTCCGCGTGCCAGATGCCGGCAGCTTCTGGTATCACCCGCATAGCGCCAGCGGCGAGCAGCTGGGGCGCGGTCTGGTCGGCCCGCTGATCGTCGAGGAGCGTCAGCCCACCGGCTTTCGCCATGAGCGCACGCTGAGCCTGAAGAGCTGGCACGTGGACGGGCAGGGCGCCTTCACCGCCTTCAGCGTGCCGCGCGAGGCGGCGCGCGGCGGCACGCCCGGCGTGCTGAGCACGGTCAACGGCGTGCATGCGCCGACTGTGGAGCTGCCGGCCGGCCAGGTGGTGCGCCTGCGTCTGCTCAACCTGGACAACACCCTGACCTATCGCCTCAACCTGCCGGGCGGCGAGGCGCGCATCTACGCGCTGGACGGCAATCCGGTGACGCCGCGGCCGCTGGGCAAGGAGTATTGGCTGGGGCCGGGCATGCGTATCGAGCTGGGCCTCAGGGTGCCGCCGGCCGGCCAGGCGTTGTCGCTGCGCAACGGCCCGCTGCGTCTGGCTACCCTGAGTTCGGTGGCGTCCAGCGAGCCGGCCGGTGACTGGCCGGCGGCGCTGCCGGCCAACCCGGTGGCCGAGCCGGACCTGGCCAGTGCCGAGACCCTGCGCTTCAACTTCGAGTGGGCCGGCGCCGTCTCGGTCGGCCTAGAGCAGGGCGCCGCGCACAGTTTCTGGCAGATCAACGGCCAGGCCTGGGATATCGCCGACAAGAACTGCTACGAGCGGCCCATTGCCACCCTGCAGCGCGGCCGGAGCTATATCCTCGAGTTGCGCAACCTCAGCCAGTACCAGCACCCCATTCATCTGCACGGCATGACCTTCAAGGTGCTGGGCTCCAACCGCCGACGCATCGCGGAGCCCTGGTTCACCGATACCTATCTGCTGGGCAGGAACGAGACCGCCAGGGTGGCGCTGGTGGCCGATAATCCCGGGGTGTGGATGTTCCACTGCCACGTCATCGACCATATGGAAACTGGGCTGATGGCGGCGATCGAAGTGGTGTAGGGTGGGCGCCGTTTTGGCAGTCGCAAGCTTGATGGGTGGAAACCGCCGCGCGGTTTTCCGCCCTACGGATTGATTCAATGAAAAGACCGCAGATCATCGACCGCTCGCGCGACGAGCATTTCATGCGTGAGGCGCTGGCCCAGGCACGCCTGGGCGCGGAGCAGGGCGAGGTGCCGGTGGGCGCGGTACTGGTGCAGGCGGGCGAGATCGTCGGTCGCGGCTTCAACTGTCCGATCTCGCGCAGTGACCCCAGCGCCCATGCCGAGATGGTGGCGATCCGCGCAGCGGCCGAGTCCGCGCAGAACTACCGCCTGCCCGGCAGCACCCTGTACGTGACCCTGGAGCCCTGCAGCATGTGCGCCGGGCTGATCGTGCATGCGCGCATCGCCCGCGTGGTCTACGCCGCCAGCGAGCCGCGGGCCGGGGTGGCGATCAGCCAGGGCCAGTTCTTCGAGCAGGGCTTTCTCAATCACCGGGTGCTGGTGGAGGGGGGGCTGCTGGCGGAGGAGAGCGGGGCGTTGCTGAAGGCGTTTTTCAAGGTTCGGCGCGGCTGAATCAGAGCGGCGGGGTCTCTTCGCTGGGCTGGCGCTTGTCGATGCCCGGTAGGTGCACGCCGCGTTCGGCCACCTGGGTGCCTTCCAGCTGCGGCTGGGTCACCCAGGTGAGAATGTCGTAGTAGCGGCGGATGTTGCGCACGAAATGCACTGGCTCGCCGCCGCGGGCGTAGCCGTAACGGGTCTTGCTGTACCACTGCTTCTGCGCCAGGCGCGGCAGGATCTTCTGCACGTCGGCCCACTTGTTGGGGTTCAGTCCCTCGGCCTCGGTGAGCTTGCGCGCATCCTCCAGGTGGCCGCCGCCGACGTTGTAGGCGGCCAGGGCGAACCAGGTGCGATCCGGCTCCTCGATGCCTTCCGGCAACTGCTCGTAGACCTGGACGAAGTAGCGTGCACCGCCATCGATGCTCTGCTTGGGATCGAGGCGATTGGACACGCCGACCGACTGCGCGGTGCGCTGGGTCAGCATCATCAGCCCGCGCACGCCGGTCTTGGAGGTGGCGTTGGGTTGCCACAGCGATTCCTGATAGCCCATGGCGGCTAGCAGGCGCCAGTCCACCTGGTTGGCGCGGGCGGCCTGGCGGAACATCTGTTCGTACCGCGGCAGGCGCTTTTGCAGGTGCTGGGCGAAGGTGTAGGCGCCGACGTAGCCGAGCACGTCGACATGGCCGTAGTAGCGCTCCTTCAGGCGTTGCAGGGTGCCGTTGGCCTCGGCCCGCTCGAGGAAGGCGTTGGCCTCCTGCAACAGGCTGTCGTCCTCGCCGGGCGCCACCGCCCAGCGCATATGGTTGGCATCGCCGAGGTCGAAGGCGACGCGCACGTTGGGGAAGTACACCTGGTTCATCGCCAGCTCATTGGAGTCGACCAGGGTCAGGTCGATCTGGCCCTCGTCGACCATGCGCAGCAGGTCGACCACTTCCACCGCGTCGGATTCCTCGAAGGCCAGCTCCGGCACCTCCAGCTTGAGGGCGGCCAGCTGTTCGGCGTGGCTGCTGCCGGCCAGCACCAGGATGCGCTTGCCGACCAGGTCGGCGGCCTTGGTCGGGCGTGGCTGGCCCTGGCGGTAGACGACCTGCGGGGTGACTTCCAGATAGGGAATGGAGAAGCGCGCCTGGCTTTGCCGCGCCGGCGTTTCCACCAGGCCGGCGGCGGCCAGCACCGGACCGTTGGGGCGGCCGAGGCTGGCGAACAGGCTGCCGAGGTTGTCAGCGGTTTCCACCTTCAGCTCCAGGCCCAGATCGGTGGCGAAGCGCTTGGCCAGCTCGTATTCGAAGCCGGTATCGCCGTTGCGGTCCTGGAAATAGGTGGCCGGGCTGTTGCGGGTGATCACGCGCAGCTCACCCTCCGCCTTCACCTGCTCGAGTACGCTGGGCTTGAGTTCTTCGCCACAGCCGCCGAGCATCAGGAGGATTCCAATCGCCAACAGCCCTGTGGCGCAACGCATGCGTATCGCAGGTCGTGCAAACATCGGCGCAGTATACGCAAAGCGCTGGCGGCGCCATATCTCGACAGCGGCGCGCTTCTCTGCTAGCGCGCATCCGTCTTGAAAGCGCCAGGCCACGGGTGCCGCGGGCGGCGCTTTAGGCTAGAATGCACGGCCTCTAGCACTCCCCCTTCCCAGAGGCTGTTCCGACGATGTTGATTCTGCGCGGCGCTCCCGCCCTTTCCGCTTTCCGCCATGGCAAATTGCTCGAGCAACTGACCAGCAAGGTGCCGGCCGTGACCGGGCTGTACGCCGAGTTCGCGCATTTCGCCGACGTCACCGGCGTGCTCAACGCCGACGAGGAACAGGTGCTCGCCCGTCTGCTCAAGTACGGCCCCAGCGTGCCGGTGCAGGAGCCCCGCGGCAAGCTGTTCCTGACCATCCCGCGCTTCGGCACCATCTCGCCCTGGTCGAGCAAGGCCAGCGACATCGCCCGTAATTGCGGTCTGGCCAAGATCCAGCGCCTGGAGCGCGGCATCGCCTATTACGTGGCCGGCGAGCTGAGCGAGGCCGACAGCGCCGCCGTCGCCGCCTTGCTGCACGACCGCATGACCCAGCTGGTATTGAACGCCCTGGAAGACGCCGCGGCGCTGTTCAGCCATGCCCAGCCCAAGCCGCTGACCGCGGTGGACATCCTCGGCGGCGGCCGCGCTGCGCTGGAGCAGGCCAACCAGGATCTGGGCCTGGCCCTGGCCGAGGACGAGATCGACTACCTGGTCAAGAGCTTCACCGAGCTGGGGCGCAACCCGCACGACATCGAGCTGATGATGTTCGCCCAGGCCAACTCCGAGCACTGCCGGCACAAGATCTTCAACGCCAGCTGGGACATCGACGGCCAGGCTCAGGACAAGTCGCTGTTCGGCATGATCAAGAACACCTACGAGATGAACCGTGAAGGCGTACTCAGCGCCTACAAGGACAACGCCTCGGTGATCGAAGGTTTCACCGCCGGGCGTTTCTTCCCCAACCCGGAGACTCGCGAGTACGGCGCCAGCGTCGAGCCGGTGCATATCCTGATGAAGGTGGAAACCCACAACCACCCGACCGCCATCGCACCGTTCCCGGGCGCTTCCACCGGCTCCGGCGGCGAGATCCGCGACGAGGGCGCCACCGGTCGCGGCGCCAAGCCCAAGGCCGGCCTGACCGGTTTCTCGGTCTCCAACCTGAACATCCCCGGTTTTGAGCAGCCCTGGGAGAAGCCCTACGGCAAGCCCGAGCGCATCGTCACCGCGCTGGACATCATGATCGAGGGCCCGCTGGGCGGCGCCGCGTTCAACAACGAGTTCGGTCGCCCGGCGCTCAACGGCTACTTCCGCACCTTCGAGCAGGCCGTGCAGAGCCCGCGCGGCGAGGAAGTGCGCGGCTACCACAAGCCGATCATGCTCGCCGGCGGCCTCGGCAACATCCGCGAAGACCATGTGCAGAAAGGTGAAATCAGCGTCGGCGCCAAGCTGATCGTGCTCGGCGGCCCGGCCATGCTGATCGGCCTGGGCGGCGGCGCCGCCTCGTCGATGGCCACCGGCGCCAGCTCGGCCGACCTGGACTTCGCCTCGGTGCAGCGTGAGAACCCGGAAATGGAACGCCGCTGCCAGGAGGTCATCGACCGCTGCTGGCAGCTGGGCGAGGCCAACCCGATCAAGTTCATCCATGACGTCGGCGCCGGCGGCATCTCCAACGCCCTGCCGGAGCTGATCAACGACGGCGGCCGCGGCGGTCGCTTCGAGCTGCGCAAGGTGCCCAACGACGAGCCGGGTATGAGCCCGCTGGAAATCTGGTGCAACGAATCCCAGGAGCGCTACGTGATGTCGGTCGACGCGGCCGACTTCGAGCGCTTCAAGGCCATCTGCGAACGCGAGCGCTGCCCCTTCGCCGTGGTCGGCGAGGCCATTGCCGAACCGCAGCTGACCGTGACCGACAGCCACTTCGGCAACACGCCGGTGGACATGCCGCTGGAAGTGCTGCTCGGCAAGCCGCCGCGCATGCACCGCAGCGTCGCCCGCGAAGCCGAGCAGGGCGATGATTTTGACGCCGCCGGCGTGGCGATCGACGAAGCGCTGGAGCGCGTGCTGCGTCACCCGGCCGTGGCCAGCAAGAGCTTTTTGATCACCATCGGCGACCGCAGCATCACCGGCCTGGTGGCCCGCGACCAGATGGTCGGCCCCTGGCAGGTGCCGGTGGCCGACTGCGCCGTGACCGCCACCAGCTTCGACGTCTATACCGGCGAAGCCATGGCCATGGGCGAGCGCACCCCGCTGGCGCTGCTCGATGCGCCTGCGTCGGGCCGTATGGCCGTCGGTGAGACCATCACCAACCTGGCCGCGGCGCGTATCGGCAAGCTGTCCGACATCAAGCTGTCGGCCAACTGGATGGCCGCTGCCGGCCACCCGGGCGAAGACGCCCGCCTGTACGACACCGTCAAAG
Organism: Pseudomonas sp. EGD-AK9; assembly: GCF_000465935.2. Lineage (NCBI taxonomy): Bacteria > Pseudomonadati > Pseudomonadota > Gammaproteobacteria > Pseudomonadales > Pseudomonadaceae > Pseudomonas > Pseudomonas sp. EGD-AK9. Next base: position 6,325 of record NZ_AVOF01000340.1, on the reverse strand, counting down.
CCGTGGGCATGGAGCTGTGCCCGCAGCTTGGCATCACCATCCCGGTGGGCAAGGACTCCATGTCCATGAAGACCCGCTGGCAGGAAGAGGGCGTCGACAAGAGCGTGACCGCGCCGCTGTCGCTGGTCATTTCCGGCTTCGCCCCGGTGCAGGACATTCGCAAGACCCTGACCCCGCAACTGCGCATGGACAAGGGCGAGACCGATCTGATCCTGATCGACCTCGGCCGCGGCCAGAACCGCATGGGCGCCTCGATCCTGGCGCAGGTCTACGCGCAGATCGGCCAGCAGGTACCGGACCTCGACGACGCCGAGGACCTCAAGGCCTTCTTTGCCGTGATCCAGGGCCTCAACGCCGACGGCCACCTGCTGGCCTACCACGACCGTTCCGATGGCGGCCTGCTGACCACCGTGTTGGAAATGGCCTTTGCCGGCCACTGCGGCCTGTCGCTGAACCTCGACGCGCTGGCCGACGCCAGCGCCGAGCTGCCGGCCGTGCTGTTCAACGAAGAGCTGGGGGCGGTGATCCAGGTGCGCCAGGACGCCACTCCGGAAGTGCTGGCGCAGTTCAGCGCCGCCGGTCTGGGTGACTGCGTGGCGGTGATCGGTCAGGCGGTGAACAACGGCGAAATCGGCATCAGCTTCAACGGCGAGCCGGTGTTCGCCGGCGAGCGTCGCCTGCTGCAGCGTCAGTGGGCCGAGACCAGCTACCGCATCCAGCGCCTGCGCGACAACGCCCAGGGCGCCGATCAGGAGTTCGACCTGCTGCTGGAAGAGGACAACCCCGGTCTGTCGGTCAAGCTCGGCTTCGACGTCAACCAGGACGTGGCCGCGCCCTATATAAAGAAGGGCGTACGGCCGCAGGTGGCGATCCTCCGCGAGCAGGGCGTCAACGGTCAGGTGGAGATGGCCGCGGCATTCGACCGCGCCGGCTTCGCCGCCGTCGACGTGCATATGAGCGACATCCTCGCCGGCCGCGTCAGCCTGGAAGAGTTCAAGGGGCTGGTCGCCTGCGGCGGCTTCTCCTACGGCGACGTGCTCGGCGCCGGCGAGGGCTGGGCCAAGTCGGTGCTGTTCAACGCCCGCGCCCGCGATGCCTTCCAGGGCTTCTTCGAGCGGCGCGACAGCTTCGCCCTCGGCGTGTGCAACGGCTGCCAGATGATGAGCAACCTGCACGAGCTGATCCCCGGCACCGAGTTCTGGCCGCACTTCGTGCGCAACCGCTCCGAGCAGTTCGAGGCGCGCGTGGCCATGGTGCAGATCCAGGAATCGGCGTCGATCTTCCTGCAGGGCATGGCCGGCTCGCGTCTGCCGATCGCCATCGCCCACGGCGAAGGCCATGCCGAGTTCGAGAGCGAGGAGGCGCTGCTGGAAGCCGATCTGTCCGGCACCGTGGCCCTGCGCTATGTCGACAACCACGGCAAGGTCACCGAGAGCTACCCGGCCAACCCCAACGGTTCGCCGCGCGGCATCACCGGCCTGACCAGTCGTGACGGCCGTGTGACCATCATGATGCCGCACCCGGAGCGGGTGTTCCGCGCTGTGCAGAACTCCTGGCGCCCGGACGAGTGGCAGGAAGACGGCGGCTGGATGCGCATGTTCCGCAACGCCCGCGTCTGGGTGAACTAAAAGCGGTCGCGCAGCGGCCTTCCGCTGACCCTCTCCCGCATGCGGGGGAGGGTTTGCAAATCCCCTCGCCGGATGCAATCCGGGGAAGCACGTGCAATCCCTCCCGGATTTCATCCGGGCTACACCGGCAGGCCCCCCCATGGCCGACGATGCTCCACCCATCCTTCCCGAAGTCCGCCTGGTTCGTCCGGGGGATTGCCTGCGCCTCTGCCGCTGCGGAGCTTCCTCGGCCTTGCCCGACTGCAACCGCACCTGCGCCGAGGCGTTGCGGCTGACCGCCGAGCGCGAACAGCGTCTGCTGCTCTGCCGCTGCGGCCGTTCGGCCGATCTACCCTATTGCGATGGCAGCCACAGTCCGCCGGCGCCCGGTCTGGGCGACAAGTGGCGGCGCTTTATCGGCAAGGCCTGAGGCCGCGGAACGCCTGCCCGGGCGGCGAGTCGAAACTAACGAACGAGCTGGCGGATGCGGAATTTCCGAGGTGGTTCTCAGTATTGCGCTGAGGCAAAATGCCATCATTTCAGCATCATGGCTTGTCTGTTGTTCGGTTGCCCCATCTGCGGAGAACTTGATGTACAAACTGTGTTTTTACGTGCCGGAAAGCCATCTGGAGCCGGTGAAGAAGGCGGTGTTCGCCGCCGGCGGCGGCCGCATCGGCCGCTACGACAGCTGCTGCTGGCAGGCGCTCGGCCAGGGCCAGTTCCGTGCGCTGGAGGGCAGCCAGCCGTTTCTCGGCCAGATCGGCGGCGTCGAGCAGGTGGCGGAGTGGAAGGTCGAGCTGGTGGTGGCCGACGAGCTGATCCACGACGCGGTCAAGGCGCTCAAGCAGGCCCATCCCTACGAGACGCCGGCGTTCGATGTCTGGCGCCTGTCGGACCTGCAGTTCTAGGCGGTGTGGTGCGGAGATAGCGTTCATGCGGTGCGCACGGCCTGGGCGGCCCCGCGACACCCTAGGGGCGGATCTCGATCAGCGTGCCGTCCTTGACCAGCTCCCACACCTCGCGCATGTCGTCGTTCTTCATGGCGATGCAGCCTTCGGTCCAGTCCAGGGTATGGAAGAACCACTCGGGGTATTCCTCGTCCAGCGGCGTGCCGTGGATCATGATCATGCCGCCCGGCGGCACGCCGGCCTGGCTCGCGTTGGCCAGGTCGCGGGCGTTGGGGTAGGAGATGTGCAGCGATAGCTGGTACTTGTCGCTGGCCTTGCGCCAGTCGATCCAGTAGAAGCCTTCCGGCGTGCGCAGGTCGCCTTCGCGCTGCTTGGCGCCGTTGGGCTGCTTGCCGAGGGAGATGCGGTAGGACTTGATGGTCTCGCCGCGTCGCTGCAGGTGCAGCTGGCGTTCGGATTTGAGCACCAGCACCTTGTCCACCTGGCGCGTGGCGTCGATGGGGGTGGCGTTGGCCTGCACGTTCAGGCTGAGGGTCAGGCACAACAGGGGCAACAGCCAGCGCATCGGAATACTTCTCGGCAAGGGGTCAACGGGGTCGGTAATGAGCGCGCAGGGCTTCCAGCGGCTCGTTGCGCACCGGAAACAGGTTCTGCCGGCGGTCGGCGAAGAAACATTCTAAGGTACGGCCTATGGTCGGGAAAGCCAGCTCCGACCAGGGGATTTCCGCTTCGGCGAACAGGCGCACCTCGAGGCTTTCCTCGCCCACGGCAAAATCCAGGTCGACCAGCTCGGCGCGAAACAGCATGTACACCTGGCTGATATGCGGCAGGTCGAACAGGGTGTAGAGATTGAGGTCGCGCACCCGCGCGCAGGCCTCCTCCAGGGTTTCCCTTGCCGCCGCCTGCTCGATGGTTTCGCCGTTTTCCATGAAGCCGGCCGGCAGGGTCCAGTAGCCGCGGCGCGGTTCGATGGCGCGGCGGCACAGCAGCACCTGCTCGCCCCACACCGGCAGGCAGCCGGCAACGATGCGCGGGTTCTCGTAGTGCACCGTATGGCAGTGGTTGCACACGTGGCGCAGGCGGTTGTCGCCGGCGGGGATCGCCCGGGTCAGCGGCTGGCCGCATTGGCTGCAATATTTCATGGCTTGTCCTCGGCCTGTTGGGACTATCTTGGCGCGCCGGCGGCATGGCCGGCAAGCCCGCCAACTCGGCCGCCTTGCCCTGTCTTCGGGCTTGGGCGCGGCGGCGCTTTCATGCCATGATGCCGGGCATAACAATCCCCGAGTGTGCCCATGCTGGACGAGTTGCTCCATCGCGTGCGCGGTCATCGGCCGCGCCCCCTGGAGACCGAGCGCAGCTTCCCCGAGGCGGCGGTGCTGGTCCCCATCACCCGCAGTGACGAACCCGAACTGGTGCTGACCCTGCGCGCCAGCGGGTTGTCGACCCACAGTGGCGAGGTGGCCTTCCCCGGCGGTCGGCGCGACCCGGAGGATCGCGACCTGGTGCATACCGCCCTGCGCGAAGCCGAGGAGGAAATCGGCCTGCCGCCGGGGCTGGTCGAGGTGATAGGACCGCTCAGCAGCCTGGTGTCACGCCACGGCATCCAGGTCACCCCCTATGTCGGCCTGGTGCCAGACTATGTGGAGTACAAGGCCAACGATGCCGAGATCGCCTCGGTGTTCTCGGTGCCGCTGGCGTTCTTCCGCGATGACCCGCGCGAATTGACCCACCGTATCGACTACCTCGGGCACAGCTGGTACGTGCCGTCCTACACCTATGGCGAGTACCGCATCTGGGGCCTGACCGCGATCATGGTGGTGGAGCTGGTCAATCTGCTGTACGACGACGCGCAGATCGCCCTGCACCAGCCGCCCGAACACTTCATTCATCTGCGTTGAACCCGTCGAGGAAAACCGAGCCATGAAATACCGCCTGGGAAGCTCCCGTGTCGAAGCCCACCCCGACAGCTGGGTCGCGCCGAGCGCCGACCTGATCGGCAAGGTGCGCCTGGAGGCCGGTGCCAGCGTCTGGTTCGGCGCCGTGCTGCGCGGCGACAACGAACTGATCCATATCGGCGAGCACAGCAACGTGCAGGACGGTAGCGTGCTGCACACCGACATGGGCTTCCCGCTGACCCTGGGCAAGGGCGTCACCGTGGGGCACAAGGTGATGATGCATGGCTGCACGGTGGACGATTACAGCCTGATCGGCATCAACGCGGTGATCCTCAACGGCGCGAAGATCGGTAAGTACTGCATCATCGGCGCCAACAGCCTGATCCCCGAAGGCAAGGTGATTCCCGATGGCAGCCTGGTCATGGGCAGCCCCGGCAAGGTGGTGCGCGAACTGACCGAGCAGCAGAAGAAGATGCTCGAGGCCAGCGCCGCCCATTACGTGCACAACGCCCAGCGCTATGCCCGCGAACTGGTGCCTGACGGTGAGTGATGTGGAAAAGCCGGTGCGCTCGCCCTGCTTGCAGGTCTGCGCGCTGGACGAGCAGGACGTCTGCATCGGTTGCCAGCGCACGGCTGACGAAATCACCCGCTGGGGCCGCATGGACAACGCCGAGCGGCGTGCGGTGTTGCAACTCTGTCTGCAGCGTGCCCGCGCCTCCGGTCATCTGCTGATGCCTTCCTGATTCTCTGTTCGAGGAGCCCTTCATGCCCCGTATTGGAACCCCCCTGTCGCCTTCCGCGACCCGCGTGCTGCTGTGCGGCTGCGGCGAGCTCGGCAAGGAAGTGGTGATCGAGCTGCAGCGCCTGGGCTGCGAGGTGATAGGCGTGGACCGCTATGCCAACGCCCCGGCCATGCAGGTGGCGCACCGCAGCCACGTGATCGACATGCTCGACGGCGCCGCCCTGCGTGCGGTGATCGAGGCCGAGCAGCCGCATTTCATCGTGCCCGAGATCGAGGCCATCGCCACCGCCACTCTGGTCGAGCTGGAGGCCGAGGGCTTCAACGTGGTGCCCACCGCACGCGCCGCACAGCTGACCATGAACCGCGAAGGCATTCGTCGCCTGGCCGCCGAGGAGCTGGGCTTGCCCACTTCGCCCTACCATTTCGCCGACACCTTCGAGGGCTACGCCGCGGCGGTGAAATCCGTCGGTTACCCCTGCGTGGTCAAGCCGATCATGAGCTCCTCCGGCAAGGGCCAGAGCGTGCTGAAGAGCGACGCCGACCTGCAGCGCGCCTGGGACTATGCCCAGGAAGGCGGGCGCGCCGGCAAGGGCAGGGTCATCGTGGAAGGGTTTATCGACTTCGACTACGAGATCACCCTGCTCACCGTGCGCCACGCCGGCGGCACCAGCTTCTGCGCGCCGATTGGCCACCGTCAGGAGAATGGCGACTATCAGGAGTCCTGGCAGCCGCAGCCGATGAGCGCGCAGGCGCAGGCCGAGTCCGAGCGCGTGGCGCTGGCGGTGACCGAGGCGCTCGGTGGTCGCGGGCTGTTCGGCGTCGAACTGTTCGTCAAGGGCGACCAGGTGTGGTTCAGCGAGGTGTCGCCGCGCCCGCACGACACCGGCCTGGTCACCCTGATATCCCAGGAACTGTCCGAGTTCGCCCTGCACGCGCGGGCCATTCTCGGCCTGCCGATTCCGGCGATCCGCCAGATGGGCCCGTCGGCGTCGGCGGTGATTCTGGTCGAAGGCGACTCGCGGCAGGCCAGTTTCGCCAATCTGGGCGCGGCGCTGAGCGAGGCGGACACCGCGCTGCGTCTGTTCGGCAAGCCCGAGGTCAAGGGTCAGCGGCGCATGGGCGTGGCCCTGGCGCGCGACGAGTCGATCGAGGCGGCGCGGGCCAAGGCGCTGC
>NZ_AVOF01000339.1:0-3387 GCF_000465935.2 Pseudomonas sp. EGD-AK9 | reverse complement strand
GGCGCGCGCGGCGCGACGACAGGTGCGGGAGCGACCGGCGCAGGCGCCGTCAGGCGCGCATCGCGCACCTGCTCCTCGAGCACCGCGCTCTCGAATTCCTCGAGGCTGACGGACATCTCCAGCTCGGCCGCGGCCTCCTGCAACAGACCGTCGAGGTAGGACTGCAGGGCCAGCTGGGAACGCGTGGCGGTGGCGAGGGTACGACTCATGACTGAAACCCGTGATGGAGACCTGTACAGCCTATCGGCCGCAGCCCGGCCCGACTTGAGTGCGCCAGTTCAACACAGACGGGCATGTCAGGCCACCTGCGCTGCCGGTTGATGGCTCAGCAGGTGCTTGAGCAATGCCCGATAGGCGATCACCCCGCGACTGCCCGCATCGAACTGCGAGGGCGTGCGCCCGGCCCGGCTGGCATCGCGCAGACGGGTATCGACCGGGATGTAGGCCTGCCAGAGGTGCTCGGGATAGCTGTTGCGCAGCACCCGCAGGGTGCTCATCGAGGCCTGGGTACGGCGGTCGAACAGGGTCGGCACTATGGTGTAGGGCAGCGCCTGCTTGCGCGAGCGGTTGATCATGGCCAGGGTGCTGACCATGCGTTCGAGGCCCTTGACCGCGAGAAACTCGGTCTGCACCGGGATCACCAGCTGCTGGCTGGCGGCCAGGGCATTGACCATCAGCACGCCGAGCAGCGGCGGGCTGTCGATGATGGCGTGGTCGAAATCCTCCCACAGCTGCGCCAGGCTCTTGGCGATCACCAGGCCCAGGCCGCTCTGCCCCGGCGACTGGCGCTCCAGGGTGGCCAGCGCAGTGCTCGACGGCAGCAGGGAGATGCGTTCGTGGCTGGTGCCGTGCAGCAGCTGCCTGGGCAGGCCCTGGGGCACGCCGCCCTGGTGCAGGAACAGGTCGAAGCAGCTGTGCTCCAGCGCATCGGGATCATGGCCGAAATAACTGGTCATCGACCCGTGCGGGTCGAGGTCGACCACCACCACCCGCTTGCCGGCATCGGCCAGCAGGCCGGCCAGGGCGATGGAGGTGGTGGTCTTGCCGACACCACCCTTCTGATTGGCTACTGCCCAGACTTTCATCTTCTTTCATCCTCCCGGCATGAGGCGTTCAGGCCGAGAATGGCTGTCGCCGGCACGCAGCAGGCGACTGGGATTTGACGGCTCACGATTGCGGAACCTCCGACACAGGCGCCGGTGCAGGTTGCGTGCCAGCGCCGGACTGCTGCGCCGCGGTGCTGCCGGCGCTGCGCCGGGTGTCGAGGTTGCGCGAAATCACCAGCACCACGCGGCGGTTGCGCCCCCGCCCTTCGGCCGTGGCGTTGTCCGCCACCGGCTGGAACTCGCCGTAGCCGACCGCCGCCAACCGCGCCGGATCGACGCCGTCCATGGCCAGCATACGCACGATGCTCGCCGCCCGCGCCGAGGACAGCTCCCAGTTGGTCGGAAACTGGCTGGTCTGGATAGGCAGGTTGTCGGTGAAACCTTCCACCTTCACTGGATTCTGATAAGGCGCCAGAATCTTGGCGACCTTCTCGATGATGTCGAACGCCTGGTTGTTCGGCAGCGCGTCGCCGCTGGGGAACAGCAGGCTGGAACTCAGCTCGATCTCGATCCACATCTCGTTGCCGCGCACGGTCAGCTGCTCGTTCTGGATCAGCTCGCCGAAAGCCTGGCGCACGCTGGCGGCGATATCCTGCAGGGAGTCGTCCGGGGTCTCGCTGTTGGCCTCGTCCAGCGAGGCGCGCTCGGGCTCGCCGGTGCGCGGCCGCTCCTCGCCCACCGGGATCGGTTTGATCGAGCGATCCGGCTGGTTGAACACGCCGGTCAGGGTCTCGGAGAGAATCTTGTACTTGCCCTCGTTGAGCGAGGAGATCGAGTACATCACCACGAAGAAGGCGAACAGCAGGGTGATGAAGTCCGCGTAGGACACCAGCCAGCGCTCGTGATTCTCGTGTTCTTCATGCTGCCGCCGACGCGCCATGACAGCCTCCCATCAGTCCATGAAGCCTTGCAGCTTCAACTCGATGGACCGCGGGTTCTCACCCTCGGCGATGGACAGGATGCCCTCCAGCAGCATCTCGCGGTAACGCGACTGGCGCATGGCGATGGCCTTGAGCTTGTTGCCGGCCGGCAGCAGCAGCAGGTTGGCGAAGCCGACGCCGTAGATGGTGGCGACGAAGGCCACGGCGATGCCGCTGCCGAGCATGCTCGGGTCGGCCAGGTTGCCCATCACGTGGATCAGGCCCATCACCGCGCCGATGATGCCGATGGTCGGCGCGTAGCCGCCCATGCTCTCGAACACCTTGGCCGCCTGGATATCACGCGCCTCCTGGGTGTACAGATCGACCTCGAGGATGCTGCGGATGGATTCCGGTTCGGCGCCGTCGACCAGCAGCTGCAGGCCCTTGCGCGCATAGGGGTCGGGTTCGGCGTCGGCCACCGCCTCGAGACCGAGCAGGCCTTCCTTGCGCGCCACCATGCTCCAGCCGACCACGCGGTTGATACCGCCGATCAGGTCGATGCGCGGTGGGAAGAAGATCCAGCGCTGGATGGCCATGGCGCGCTTGAACACGCTGACCGGCGCCTGCAGGAAGGCCGCGCCGAGGGTGCCGCCGATCACGATCAGCGCCGCCGGGCCGTTGAGCAGCGCGCCGGCGTGGCCGCCCTCCAGGTAGTTGCCGCCGAGAATCGCGACGAACGCCAGAATGACGCCGATCAGGCTCAGTACATCCATGCGCACGCGCCCGTGTGAGGGTTCATTACAGGCAGGCCTCGGTCAGGTGCCGGCCGATCTCGTCGAGGCCGTAGACCGCGTCGGCCAGGTTGGCCTTGACCACCGCCATGGGCATGCCGTAGATCACGCAGCTGGCCTCGTCCTGCGCCCACACCTGGCTGCCGCCCTGCTTGAGCAGGCGCGCGCCTTCGCGGCCGTCGGCGCCCATGCCGGTGAGCACCACGGCCAGCACCTTGTCGCCATAGGACTTGGCCGCCGAACCGAAGGTGATATCGACGCAGGGCTTGTAGTTCAGGCGCTCGTCGCCGGGCAGGATCTTCACCGCGCCGCGGGCGTCGACCATCATCTGCTTGCCGCCGGGGGCCAGCAGGGCCAGGCCGGGGCGCAGCAGGTCGCCGTCCTCGGCCTCCTTGACCTGGATGCGGCAGAGCTTGTCCAGACGCTCGGCGAAGGCCTTGGTGAAGGCTGCCGGCATGTGCTGGACGAGCACCAGCGGCGCCGGGAAATTGGCCGGCAGCTGGGTCAGCACCCGCTGCAGGGCCACCGGGCCGCCGGTGGAGGTACCGATGGCCACCAGCTTGTAGGCCTTGCGCTTGGGCGCCGCGGAACTGGCGCCGACTGCGCCGCCGGGCGCCGCAGCCGGGCTCG
>NZ_AVOF01000338.1:0-3388 GCF_000465935.2 Pseudomonas sp. EGD-AK9 | reverse complement strand
CGAGATCGCCGAGCTGGTGGAATTCGCCCGCCGCTACCACGCGCGGGTGTTCACCACGCTCAACACCATCCTCCACGACGACGAGCTGGAGCCGGCGCGCAAGCTGATCCACCAGCTCTACGACGCCGGTGTGGATGCGCTGATCGTGCAGGATATGGGGGTGATGGAGCTGGATATTCCGCCGATCGAGCTGCATGCCAGCACCCAGACCGATATCCGCACCCTGGAGCGGGCCAAGTTCCTCGATCAGGCCGGCTTCTCCCAGCTGGTGCTGGCGCGCGAGCTGAACCTGCAGGAAATCCGCACTATTGCCGAGGCCACCGACGCGGCCATCGAGTTCTTCATCCACGGCGCGCTGTGCGTGGCCTTCTCCGGCCAGTGCAACATCTCCCACGCGCAGACCGGGCGCAGCGCCAACCGTGGCGACTGCTCGCAGGCCTGCCGCCTGCCCTACACCCTCAAGGATGAAAAAGGCGGGGTTATCGCCTACGAGAAGCACCTGCTGTCGATGAAGGACAACAACCAGAGCGCCAACCTGCGCGCCCTGGTCGAGGCCGGCGTGCGCTCGTTCAAGATCGAGGGGCGCTACAAGGACATGGGCTACGTGAAGAACATCACCGCCCACTACCGCCGCGAGCTCGACGCCATCCTCGAAGACCGCCCGGACCTCGCCCGCGCCTCCAGTGGCCGTACCGCGCACTTCTTCGTGCCCGATCCGGACAAGACCTTCCACCGTGGCAGCACCGATTACTTCGTCACCGAGCGCAAGGTGGACATCGGCGCCTTCGACTCGCCGACCTTCACTGGCTTGCCCGTCGGCCATGTCGAGAAAGTGAACAAGCGCGACCTGATCGCCGTCACCCACGAGCCGCTGTCCAACGGCGACGGCCTCAACGTGCTGGTCAAGCGCGAGGTGGTGGGTTTTCGCACCAATATCGCCGAACTAAAAGGCGAGTTCGAGGAGGAAGGCGAGAAACGCTACCGCTACCGCGTCGAGCCCAACGAGATGCCCGAGGGGCTTTTCCGCCTGCGCCCGAATCACCCGCTGTCGCGCAACCTCGACCACAACTGGCAGCAGGCGCTGCAACGTACCAGCGCCGAACGCCGTATTGGCGTCAGTTGGCAGGCCGAGCTGCGCGAGCAGCAGCTGAAACTGACCGCCACCAGCGAGGAAGGCGTCAGCGTCGAGGTCGCCCTGCCCGGCCCCTTCGGCCCGGCCAACAAGCCGGCACAGGCGCTGGACGGCCTGCGCGACCTGCTCACCCAGCTCGGCACCACCATCTACCACGCCCAGGGCGTGACCCTGGACGCGCCGCAGGCCTTCTTCGTGCCCAACTCGCAGCTCAAGGCGCTGCGCCGCGAGGCCATCGAGGCGCTGACCGCGGCACGCGTCGCCGCCCACCCGCGCGGCAGTCGCAAGGCCGAAGCCATTCCTGCGCCGGTCTATCCGGAGGCGCATTTGAGCTTCCTCTACAACGTCTACAACCAGAAGGCCCGCGACTTCTACCATCGTCACGGCGTGCAGCTGATCGACGCGGCCTACGAGGCGCACGAGGAAGCCGGCGAGGTACCGGTGATGATCACCAAGCACTGCCTGCGCTTCTCCTTCAACCTCTGCCCCAAGCAGGCCAAGGGCGTCACCGGCGTGAAAACCCGCGTCGCGCCGATGCAGCTGATCCACGGCGATGAGGTGCTGACCCTGAAGTTCGACTGCAAGCCGTGCGAGATGCACGTGGTCGGCAAGATGAAAGGGCATATCCTCGGCCTGCCGCAGCCTGGCAGCGCCGCCACCCAGGTGGTCGGCCAGATCAGCCCGGACGACCTGCTCAAGACCATCCGCCAGAAGCCGGGCTATAGCCACTGAGCCCGGCCTCGCCTGTTCCCCGGTAGCCCCGATGCAATCCGGGGGAATGCGCCTGTATGTCCCGGATTGCATCCGGGCTACCACAACAATCGCCAGCAAGCTGGCTCCTGCAGATCGCGAACTAGGCTCGCGCTGCACTCGCCGGGCTAAGCATCTCGATCTGGCGAACCTCGAAATCGCGGCGCAGGTAATCCATGCGCTTCTCGTGGAATGCGCGCATATGCGGCAGCGCCGTGTGCTCGGCGAACGCCTCCGGCGACGCCCAGACCTCGTAGAAGATAAACAGCGTGGGGTCCTGCGCGTCGCGCAGCATGTGGTACTCGATGCAGCCGGGCTCGGCGCGGCTGGGCTCGACATGGGCGCGGAACAGGCGCTCGAAGGCCTCGGCCTGCTCCGGTCTGGTGTGGGCGTGAAGGATAAAGGCGTGCATGCAAGACCTCCTGCAAAAGCGTTGTTTGTCGCACTCTAGCGCAGGATAAATCTGGGCATTCGTGCCTTTCACTCAACAATCATTTGCCTGACCCACTCTGTTTCCCGCGCGGGTGCGCCGCTAACCTGCCGCCATTCTTTTGCGGAGACAGCCATGAAAAACATCCTTCTGCTCGACGGCGGCAAGCAGTTCGCCCATTCCAACGGCCAGTACAACGCCACCCTGCACGAGGCCGCCGCGGCCTTCCTCGACCGCGCCGGGTTCGATATCAAGACCACCTTCATCGATGGCGGCTACGACGTCGCGCAAGAGGTGGAGAAATTCCTCTGGGCCGACGTGGTGATCTACCAGATGCCCGGCTGGTGGATGGGCGCGCCCTGGACGGTGAAGAAGTACCTCGACGAGGTGTTCACCGCCGGCCACGGCAGCCTCTACGCCAACGACGGCCGCACCCGCTCCGACGCCTCGCAGAAGTATGGCAGCGGCGGCCTGGTGCAGGGCAAGCAGTACCTCCTGTCGCTGACCTGGAACGCCCCGCAGCAGGCCTTCGACGACCCCAGCGACTTCTTCGAAGGCAAGGGCGTGGACGCGGTGTACTTCCCCTTCCACAAGGCCAACCAGTTCCTCGGCATGACTGCCCTGCCGACCTTCCTCAGCACCGACGTGATGAAGCAGCCGGATATCGAGCGCGACGTGGCCCGCTACCAGCAACACCTGGCCGAGGTGTTCGGCGTCCACTGAGCCCCGGCTCAGCGCCCGCCGAACAGCGCCGTCCAGTAGATCCCCGCGTCGCTTTGCGGGTCGCTGGCGTAGGCCGCGCCGAGGTCCTGGTACTGCGGGTGCATCAGGTTGGCGCAGTGCCCGGGGCTGGCGAGCCAGCCCTCGACCACCTTGGCCGGCGTATCCAGCGCCGCGGCGATGTTCTCGCCAATCTGGCCGCCGGCATAACCGGCCAGTTCGGCGCGGTCGCCGGGGGTGCGGCCGTCGCGGCCCTGGTGGGCGAAGAAGTTGCCGTTGGCCATGGCCCGGCTGTGCGCTTCGGCGGCGCTACCCAGCTCGGCGTTCCAGGCCAGCGGCGCGGCGGCGGCGAAGCT
>NZ_AVOF01000337.1:0-3391 GCF_000465935.2 Pseudomonas sp. EGD-AK9 | reverse complement strand
CTCTGCGGCTATTGGGCTTTGCAGCGGGGTGCGCTGTTCGCGCGCTCCTACAGTCTTCTGCTTTCTATGCAAGCCGTGGGCTCGTCGTTATCATGCCAGCCTTGTTCGTGGCGGGGCCTGGCATGCTGGCATTGTTGAAACTTCTACAGGATGGACGCTTTCATTCTGGCGAGGCCTTGGGGGCAGCGCTGGGTGTCAGTCGCAGCGCCATCTGGAAACAGTTGCAGAGCCTGGAGTCCGAGCTTGGGATCGAGGTATTCAAGGTTCCTGGGCGTGGCTATCGCTTGGCTGCGCCGATGACCTTGTTGGATGCCGCTCTGATCGAGCGCCAGGTCGCGACCTTGGCGTGGCCGGTATCCGTGCTGGCCAGTCTCGACTCGACCAATGCGGAGGTAATGCGCCGACTCGAGGGGGGACAAAGCGCGCCTTTTGTCGTGCTCGCCGAGCGGCAAACGGCCGGGCGTGGGCGGCGCGGGCGCGCCTGGGCGAGTCCCTTTGCGGAAAACCTCTACTGCAGCCTGGCATTGCGGGTCGACGGCGGGATGCGCCAGGTCGAGGCGTTGAGTCTGACCGTGGGGCTGGCGGTGGCTCGTACCCTGCAAGTTTGTGGCCTGAATGCCGCTGGGCTCAAGTGGCCGAACGATGTCCTGGTCGATGGGCGCAAGATTGCGGGGATCTTGCTGGAGCTTTCCGGCGACCCGGCGGATGTCTGCCATGTGGTGATCGGTATTGGTATCAATGCAAACATGGCGCTCGACTCGTCGGCGGCCATCGATCAGCCCTGGACCTCCATGCGTCAGTGTCTCGGTGGCATGATCGATCGCAATCTGCTGGCAGGCGAGCTGCTATGCCAACTGGCCGAGCATCTGTCTCGCCACTGGCGACAGGGTTTTGCCGGCTTGCGCGAGGAGTGGGAGGCGCTGCATCTGTGGCGCGGGCGTTCGGTTGCATTGCTTGCGGGCGATCATGCAACCCTTGGCGTGGTGCTCGGAGTGGACGAGCGCGGTGCCATCCGCTTGAGTGTGGAGGGCGTCGAGCGTTCTTTCAGTGGCGGAGAGTTGAGCCTGAGGTTGCAGCATGATTCTTGAGCTCGACTGCGGTAACAGCTTCATCAAGTGGCGTGTGATCAGGGTGCGGGGGGGCGAGCGGGTCTGCTCGGGAGTGGTCGACTCCGATGCCGGGTTGTTTGCCGAATTGGCGGGGTGTCCGGGTTTGAGCATTCGCTACTGTCGCCTGGTCAGCGTGCGCAGCGATGCGGAGACCACTCGGTTGGTCGAGGAGTTGCGTGCGTCCTTCGCCGTCGAGGTTTGCTGCGCTCAGCCGGCCCAAGAAGCCGGGGGGGTGCGCAACGGCTACGACGATTACCAGCGCCTTGGGCTGGATCGCTGGCTGGCGGTGCTGGGGGCCTACCACCTGGGCCAGCGCGCCTGCCTGGTGGTGGACCTCGGTACGGCGGTCACCGCCGATCTGGTGGCGGCCGATGGCGCGCATCTCGGTGGTTTTATCTGCCCTGGCCTTCCCTTGATGCGTGATCAGCTGAGCACGCATACCCGGCGCATTCGCTACGACCGGCAGTCGGCATTGGCGGCGTTGCAGGAGCTGGAGCCCGGGCGCTCCACGGCGGAGGCGGTAGAGCGCGGTTGCGTGTTGATGCTGAGGGGCTTTGTCGCGGTGCAGCTGGAGCGGGCGCGGTTGTGCTTTCCGGATGGTTTCGAGGTTTTCCTGACTGGCGGGGATGCTGACCTAGTGCGCGATGTCGTGCCGGGCGCGCAAGTCGTGGCCGATCTGGTCTTTGTCGGGCTGGCCATCGCCTGTCCGCTGAATTGAGGCAAGGCATGCGTTGGATCTTACTGTTGCTCGTTCTGCTCAATGTCTTCTATTACGTCTGGCACCAGCAGCAGGCGCCACTGCGCGCCAAGGAAGTCGCGCCGACGAGCAGTTACCAGGGCGCGCGCAAGGATATCCGTCTGCTGAGCGAGACCACTGCGCCGCGCGCGCGTGTCAGTGAGCCGGCGGAAGAGGCGTCGCCGGCCTCGGCGGCGGTCTGTCTGTTTCTCGGTAGCTTCGAGGAAGAGGCGCGGGCGAAGGTGGTGGAGCAGCGCTTGCTCAGCCTGGATATTCAGGCCCAGGTGCGTAGTGTCGATGCGGCAGCGGGGGTCGAATACTGGGTCTATCTACCGCCGCTGGCTTCGCGACAGGCGTCGTTGCGGCAGCTGCGCGAACTGCAGGCACGGCGTATCGATAGCTACATCATTACCCAGGGCGATCTGGCCAACGGCATCTCCCTGGGTATTTTCCCGCGCAGCGACTCGGCCGATAGCGTCATGCAGCGCCTGCGCGAAGTGGGTTACGAGCCGCAAATGCGCGAGTTGTCGCGCGCGCACCGCAGTTTCTGGGTGCGTGTCGCGCCGGAAAGCAGGCGCCTGGCCGATGAGTTTTTGCTCGGGCGATTGGCCGGCGATTTCGCCGGTTTGCAGCATCAACTAATGCCCTGCGAAGGCGTTGCATTGCTCCAGTAGTTTGCATAGAATGGCGCCCGCTTCGCAGGGTGGTCAAAGTTGGTTCCCGACGAAGATGTTGTCAAAGTAGCTAACCTCACGATTTTAAATGAGAAAATGCTTGACAGCAGGGTGGCAGATCTAGAAAATGCCGCCTCACTTTGGAGGGGTTCCCGAGCGGCCAAAGGGATCAGACTGTAAATCTGACGTCATCGACTTCGAAGGTTCGAATCCTTCCCCCTCCACCAGATTCAGCGTGAGCTGCAAGCTCCGCGGGTATAGTTCAGTGGTAGAACCTCAGCCTTCCAAGCTGATGATGCGGGTTCGATTCCCGCTACCCGCTCCAGTTTGTGGTTGGCGCAATAGAGTTTGGCTCATGTAGCTCAGCTGGTAGAGCACACCCTTGGTAAGGGTGAGGTCAGCGGTTCAAATCCGCTCATGAGCTCCATCTAATGAAGGCAGATATGAAAGTATCTGCCTTTGTTTTAATGGCGGCATGGCTTGCTCAATTCTTCGCTAGGAGACGGTCAAGATGGCTAAAGAGAAATTTGAACGTAACAAACCGCACGTCAACGTCGGCACCATCGGTCACGTTGACCACGGTAAAACCACTCTGACCGCTGCTCTGACCCGTGTGTGCTCCGAGGTTTTCGGTTCCGCTCGCGTTGATTTCGACAAGATCGACAGCGCCCCGGAAGAAAAGGCTCGTGGTATCACCATCAACACCGCGCACGTCGAGTACGACTCCAACATTCGTCACTACGCGCACGTTGACTGCCCGGGTCACGCCGACTACGTGAAGAACATGATCACCGGTGCTGCCCAGATGGACGGCGCGATCCTGGTCTGCTCGGCTGCCGATGGCCCCATGCCGCAAACCCGCGAGCACATTC
>NZ_AVOF01000336.1:0-3416 GCF_000465935.2 Pseudomonas sp. EGD-AK9 | reverse complement strand
ATCCGCGCGAAGTGCGCCGTCGTCAGCGCGAAGCCGAGCGCCTGGCCCGCGAAGCCGCCGCCGCCGCTGCTCCGGCCGAGCAAAGCGTTGCCGCCGAAGCCGAGGCCGCTCCGGTCGAAGCTCAGCCGGCCGTTGCGACCGAGCAAAGCGTCGAAAGCGCCCCGGTTGCCAGCGAGCAGGTAGTGGTCGAGCCGAGCGAAGCCGTTCAACAGCCGAGCGAAGCGACCGACGAACAGCCGAACGCCGAGAGCGAAGTGGAAAGCGAGAAGGAAGAGGTCAAGCCGCAGGTTTGATGCTCGGCTCGCAATGAAAAAGGGGATGCCTAGGCATCCCCTTTTTTATGTCTGAGCGAAAAGCGCCTTGGACTTTGCACGTTCGCGGCTGAAGTCGCTCCTACGAGAGCCGTGCAGTTCCTGTGGGAGCGGCTTTCGGCTCTGGCATCCTGCTTCGCCCTACCTCCTGCATCCATGCAGTGGTACCCGCGAATGCGCTCGAACCTGGCGCTCAGAGCACGTTGGGTTCGATTTCCAGCTCGACGCCGAAGCGTGCCTGAATATCCGCCTGGATACGCCGCGCCAGGGCCAGCAGTTGCTCACCGCTGGCCTGGCCATAGTTGACCAGGACCAGCGCCTGCAGGCGGTGCACCCCGGCATCGCCGTCGCGAAAGCCCTTCCACCCTGCCCGCTCGATCAGCCAGCCGGCGGCCAGCTTCAGCAGCCCCTCGCCCGCCGGATAGCCGACCAGATCGGCATGCTCGGCGCGAATGCGCTCGGCGACCGCGTTCGACACCAGCGGGTTCTTGAAGAAGCTGCCGGCATTGCCCAGCTCGGCCGGATCCGGCAGTTTCTCGCTGCGGATGGCGCAGATTGCCCGGCTCACATCGCTGGCGGTCGGCGCCTCGATGCCCATCGCGGCCAGGCGCTGGCGCACCGGGCCATAGTCCAGGCGCAGCGCCGCCACACGGCTCAGCTGCAAGCGCACGCGCAGGATCAGCCAGCGCCCCGCCTCGCGCTTGAACAGGCTGTCGCGGTAGGCGAAGGCGCATTCGTCCAGGCTGAAGTCGCGCAGCTCGCCGCCCTGCCGATCCAGCGCGGTGAGGCCGACGAACAGGTCCTTGAGCTCGACGCCATAGGCGCCGATGTTCTGCATCGGCGCGGCGCCGACGGTGCCGGGGATCAGGCTGAGGTTCTCCAGACCGTTAAGCCCCTGTTCCAGGCTCCACAGCACGAAGGGATGCCAGGGTTCGCCGGCTTCGGCCTCCACCAGCACCCGTTCGCCGTCGTCTTCGAGGATGCGAATGCCGCGACTGGCCATGCGCAGCACCAGCGCCTCGACATCGCGGGTCAGCAGCAGGTTGCTGCCGCCACCGATCACCAGCAGCGGCAGGTCATGTGACTCAGCCAGACGCAGCGCTTCGCGCACTTCGTCGTCGTTATGGGCTTGGGCAAACAGTCGGGCGCCTACCTCGACGCCGAAGCTGTTGAAGGCCTTGAGCGAAACCTCGCTCTGCAGATGCAGGCTCACAGGCGCCCCCTGATCTCGGTCAGCAATGCCTCGCTGGCCTGCTCGATCAGGTCCAGCACCCGCTCGAAGCCGTCTTCGCCGCCGTAATAAGGATCAGGCACTTCGTCCAGGGCCAGCTCATAGCGACGCAGATAGAGATCCAGATCCGCCTGGGCACCTGCCGGACGCAGCGCCTGCAGATTGCGCAGATTGCTCTGGTCCATGGCCAGGATCAGGTCGAAGCGCTGAAAATCGGCCGCCTCGACCTGCCGCGCGCGCAGCGCCGACAGGTCATAGCCACGGCGCTGCGCGGCGATGCGGGTGCGGCTGTCGGGCGCCTTGCCGACATGCCAGTCGCCGGTACCGGCGGAATCCACCTGCACCCGATCCTCCAGGCCGGCGGCACGCAGCTTGTGGCGCAAGACGCCTTCGGCCGTGGGCGAACGGCAGATATTGCCCAGGCAGACGAACAGGACTTTCATCAGGCCCCCAACAGGCGGCGCACCCGCTCCAGGTCTTCGGCGGTGTCCACGCCGGCGGCCGGCGCTTCGAGGGCATCGGCGACATGGATGCGCACGCCGTGGTACAGCGCGCGCAGCTGTTCCAGGCACTCGGTGTCTTCCAGCCAGCACGGGCCCCAGGCGACGAAGTCGTGGAGGAAGCCGGCGCGGTAGGCGTAGATGCCGATATGACGACGATAGGGCACGCCTTGTGGCAGTACGTCGCGACTCTGGGCGAAGGCGTCGCGCGCCCAGGCCAGCGGCGCGCGGCTGAAGGTCAGGGCCAGGCCATTCTTGTCGGCGACCACCTTGACCACATTGGGGTTGAACAACGCCTGGACGTCCTCGATGGGCTCGGCCAGGGTGGCGATAGCGGCCTGCGGATTGGCCGCCAGGTTGGCCGCCACCTGGTCGATGATCGCCGGCGGGATCAGCGGCTCGTCGCCCTGCACGTTGACCACTATGGCATCGTCGGCCAGGCCGAGCTGGCTGGCGACCTCGGCCAGGCGGTCGGTGCCGGAGTTGTGATCCTCGCGGGTCAGCAGCACCTCGGCGCCGAAGGCCTGGCAGGCCTCGACGATGCGCGCATCGTCGGTGGCCACCACCACACGGGCGGCGGAACTCTTCTTCGCCTGCTCCCAGACGTGCTGCACCATGGGCTTGCCGGCGATGTCCTGCAGCGGCTTGCCGGGCAGGCGGGTGGAGGCGTAACGGGCGGGAATGACGACGGTAAAGGCTGCGCTCATTTACTTGTCCAGGCGCTCGTCGGTGCTGAGGGTGCGCGCCTCGCTTTCCAGCATCACCGGGATGCCGTCGCGAATCGGGTAGGCCACGCCGGCGCCCTTGCTGATCAGTTCGGTCTTGTCTTCGGAGAGCTGCAGCGGGCCCTTGCAGATCGGGCAGGCGAGGATATCGAGCAGTTTAGGGTCCATGGCGGAGTCCTTGATGGGGTCATGAAGACCCCGGTATGAGGCGGGCCAACTCCTTGTCCAACCAGGCGACGAAGGCCGGCGTGGGCACGGCATCGACGGCCAGGTACCACCAGTCGGCGGCGGCGAAGGCCCGGCATTTCACCGCATCCTTCTCGGTCATCAGCACGGGCAGCGGCGGCTCGAAGCGGAGCTGCGCGGCGTCGTACTGGGCATGGTCGGCGAAAGGGTGCGGAACCGGTCGCCAGTTTAGCGCTTCGAGGGTGGCGAAGAAACGCTGCGGGTTGCCGATGCCGGCTACCGCATGCACGGCCTGGCCGGCGGGGAAATGATCCAGGGGCACGCGCTCGCCGCTGGTCAGGTTGACCAGGGCGGTCGGCTGCAGGCGGAAGGCGTAGCCGTCGGCGCGATCGGCCTCGGCGCCGTTGAACAGCACGGCATCCACCTCATCGAGGCGCTCGGCCGGCTCGCGCAGCGGTCCGGC
>NZ_AVOF01000335.1:0-3426 GCF_000465935.2 Pseudomonas sp. EGD-AK9 | reverse complement strand
CAGCAGGTCGGCGGTCAGGCGCTGCTCGGGCAGGGGCAGGCCGGCGCTCAGGCTGCCGCGGCTGACTGAGCAGCCGTGCAGCCGGCAGAGGATCAACAGGCCGTCGAGCAGCGGATCGTCGTGGCTGAGCCGCGGATCGCTGGCAGGCCCTGGCCGTTCCATGGTGGTCAAGTTCTACTACTCCCAAGCCGGGACTACTTCATTTCCGGCAAGCGCGCCTCGCTCTTCACCTCGGTGAGGGCTACAGCTTCTGCCGGGACTACGACCTGTTGCTGACGCAGCAGATCACCCATTGCGGCAATCACCCGGTACATCGAGAACTCCTCTGCGAAGCGCACCTCGCTGTAGCGGCGGTTGGCGGTGAACAGTTCGTTCTCGCTGTCGAGCAGGTCGAGCAGGGTGCGTTGGCCCAGGCTGAACTGCTGCTGGTAGGCCTCGCGCACCCGCGCCGTGTAGTCCGCGTAGTCGCGGGCCTTGGGCGTTTGCAGGCGGGCGTTTTCCATGGCGTTCCAGGCCAGCGAGAGGTTCTCGTTGAGCACCCGCAGGGCGTTGTTGCGAATGTCCATGGACTCGTTGATCTGGTGCGCGGCCCCCTGCAGGCGGGCCTTGTCGCGCATGCCGTTGAACAGGTTGTAGTTCATCACCACGGCGGCACGCCAGCCCTTATTGTGGCCCTCGTCGCCCTGGATGTTGTCGCCGGCGTTGGTCGCCAGCTCCAGGTCGAGACGCGGGTAGAAGGGCGCCTTGGCCACTTCGTACTGCTTCTCGGCCGCCTGCACGTCGGCCTGCGCCGACTTCAGGAAGGGGTTGTTGTCCATCACCGTCTGCCGCGCGGCCAGCAGGTCGGCCGGCATGTTGCCGCGGATGGTGGCGGGCGATTCGAGCTGATCGGGTAGGCGGCCGACGGCGCTGAAGAAGTTGGCCTCGGCGTCGGCCAGGTTGACCTGTTCGGTATAGAGGTTGTTCTGCGCCAGTGCCAGGCGGGCCTCCGACTGATCGAGGTCGGCGGTGCTACCGACGCCCTGCTGGCTGCGCAGGCCGATCTGGTCGTGGATGCGCTGGTGGGCCTGCAGGTTGTTGCGGGCCAGCTCGACCATCTCGCGGCGCATCAGCACGTCCAGGTATACCTCCACCGTGCGCAGGGCCAGGCTCTCGGACGTGCCGAGCAGGCGATAGGCGCGGGAGTTGACCACCGACTCGGTGCGAGCCACCTCGTTGGGGGTGTTGAAGCCGTCGAACAGCATCTGCCGCAGACGCAGTTCGGCATCGTTGTAAGTCAGGGTTTCCTTGTTGTGGTCGCCCAGCGCGCGGGTGGTGGGACTGTCGGTCTGCTCGCGACCGTAGCCGACCAGCAGGTCGACGGTTGGCAAGTAGCCGCCCTTGGCGATCTTCACATCCTCATCCGACGAAAGGCGATTGTTGGCGGCGGCATGAATCTCCGGATGGCTATCCAGGGTGCTCTGGATCGCTTCCGTCAGGTTCATGGCTTGCGCTTGGCTGCAGATGGCCGCCAATAGCATGGCACTCCACAGGGGGTTGAAGGTGCGCATGGGCATTTCTCCTTGCTGGTGTTCTTATCCTGTCGCCAGAAAAATGGCTTTTTTGCCTGTAAAACCGTTTCAGGCTTGTAACATCACAGCTAAGAACAACTTTTGGAGAGGATAAGAAGATTTTTTCACAAGGCTTATGAGGAAAAATTCTTATGAATTCCGTGAAAAGCAGCACATTGTTTGGCTCCAGAAGCCGCGTTCTTCGCGCCTTGCTATGGCGTACGCGACTAAAACAGGCAGTCAAGCACCCAAGGGCGGGGATTCATCTGGTGGAGTAGTTCGACGCAGGTTGTAGTGACATTTTTTTGTCGCTAGCGTTTCTGGGATTTTGCGCCGTTCAATTTCAATCAGCTGTTTTTTCTCTCCTCACGTTCGAAAAGGTGGCCTGGCTCTTTTGGCAATACGTGCCGGCGGTGGTCGGCAGCTGTAGTGAGGATGGAATCATGGCCACTCTAATCGGTGTCGTCAGTCAGGTCGTCGGTGAAGTGTTTGCGGTAGCGAGCGATGGTTCGCGCCGGCTGCTAAGCGAGGGCGACCGGGTCTATGCGGGCGAGCAACTGGTGACCGGCGCCACCGGTGCTATCGCGGTAACCCTGAGCAACGGCCAGCAACTGACCCTGGGGCGCGACAGTAGTTTGTCACTCAATGAGCAGATGCTTGCCGGCAGTTCCCCCTCACAGACCCCCGCGGCAGATACGCCGCCCGTTCCCAGCGACAGTGACCTGACCGACGTCGAGCAACTGCAGGCGGCGATCGAGGCCGGCGTCGACCCGACCCTCGAAGGCGAAGCCACCGCAGCCGGCCCGGGGGCCGGCGGTGGCGGTGCAGGCGGCGTCGGTGGTGGTCACTCCTTCGTGCTGCTCGGCGAAGTCGGCGGCGCGCTCGATCCGGTGATCGGTTTCCCGACGGCCGGATTCTCGGGCGGTCCCGAATTTCCCGATCCTGAGCCTGAGGTGCGTGCGGATCTCGAGCCGACTCCGGAGACGCCCAATTTCATTCCCGACATCGATGTCGAATACCAGAACTTCGTTGGCGAGGTGACCGCCGGCCCGGCGCTGGTCGACGAAGCCGCCCTGGCCGGCGGCAGCAATCCATCCAGCCCGGCCGAGCAAGCCTCGGGGCGTCTGGTCATCAACTCGCCGGATGGAATCTCCTCCGTGCAGATTCAGGACGTGAACGGCAACTGGATCGATGTCACCAATGGCGGTGAGGTACAGGGCAAGTACGGCATTTTGACCATCGACGCGGCGGGCAACTGGGTCTACACCCTGACCGGCAACACCCTGGATCATGACAATCCCAACGGTACCGGTAGCGCCGACCAGGTAGGTGAGAGTTTCCTGGTGCGGATGTTCGACCTCGATGGCGATGTTTCGCCGACCGTGTCGCTGGACGTGTTGGTCAGCGATGACTCTCCCAGCGTCAGCCTGGCTGATCGCGAGTTGAATGCATTGGTGGTCGATGAGAGCGACCTGTCGGTGAACGATCAGGGCAGTTTTGCCTCCGCCTTCGAGTTCAATCTCGGTGCGGACGGTGGGGTGGTGGCCTTCAGCTTGAATGTCCTGAGGCTGGACAGCGGGTTGATCGACACGTTGACCGGGCAGGGAGTTGAGCTTCACCTGAACGGTAATGTCGTGGAAGGCTGGGTGGGTGGCGATGCCGGTATGGTCGCTTTCCGCATCTCGGTTGCCGATGACGGCAACGTGACTTGGGATCAACTGCGGGCTCTGCGTCATGACGATCCGAATGACACGAATGAAGCTGTCACCTTGGCGGGTGGATTGATTCAGCTGGTCGCTACCGCGACAGATGGGGATGGTGATTCAGCCTCTGCCTCCCTTGATCTGGGGGGGCTCCTGATTGCTCGCGACGACGG
>NZ_AVOF01000334.1:0-3457 GCF_000465935.2 Pseudomonas sp. EGD-AK9 | reverse complement strand
ATAGCGTGACCCTGTTCGATGCCGCTGGCGAGATCGGCGGCCAGTTCAACGTGGCCAAGCGCGTGCCGGGCAAGGAGGAGTTCTTCGAGACCCTGCGCTACTTCAAGCGCAAGCTGGAAACCACCGGCGTCGATCTGCGTCTCAATACCCGCGTCGGCGTCGACGAGCTGGCGGGGGGCGGTTTCGACGAGATCGTTCTGGCCACCGGCATCGCCCCGCGCACCCCGGAGATTCCCGGTATCGAACACGCCAAGGTGATCAGCTACCTGGACGCCATCCTCGAACGCAAGCCGGTCGGCCAGCAGGTCGCGGTGATCGGCGCCGGCGGCATCGGTTTCGACGTTTCCGAGTACATCACCCACCAGGGCCAGGCCACCAGCCTGGACCGCGAGGCGTTCTGGAAGGAGTGGGGCATCGACGGCGCGCTTGAGGCGCGCGGCGGCGTCGCCGGTATCGCGGCTCAGCCGCACCCGGCGGCGCGCCAGGTGTTCCTGCTGCAGCGCAAGAAGTCCAAGGTCGGCGACGGCCTGGGCAAGACCACCGGCTGGATCCACCGCACCGGGCTGAAGAACAAGAACGTGCAGATGCTCAACTCGGTCGAGTACCTCAAGGTCGACGACGCCGGCCTGCATATCCGCATCGCTGGCGGCGAGCCGCAGCTGCTGCCGGTCGATACGGTGATCGTCTGCGCCGGCCAGGACCCGCTGCGTGAGCTGCAGCAGGGCCTGGAGGACGCCGGCCAGCGCGTGCACCTGATCGGCGGCGCCGACGTGGCGGCCGAACTGGACGCCAAGCGCGCGATCAACCAGGGCTCGCGCCTGGCCGCCGAGCTCTAAGCAAGAAGACGCCCCGCCTTGTGCGGGGCATTTTGTTTGTGGCCGACAATAACAAGGAGAAGCCCGATGTCCCTCGAAGCCCAACTGCAGCCCGCCGCCGCGGCCAGCCTGCAACGCTGGCACCAGCTTATCGCCGCCAAGGACCTGGGGCCGCTGCCGGAGTTGCTGCACCCGCAGGCGGTGTTTCGCTCGCCCATGGCGCACACCCCCTACCCGGGCGCGCAGGCGGTCAACCTGATCCTCAATACCGTGCTCAAGGTGTTCGAGGACTTCGCCTACCACCGCGAGCTGGCCACGGCCGACGGCCTCAGCGTGGTGCTGGAGTTCAGCGCCAGGGTCGCTGGCCGGGAGCTCAAAGGCATCGACATGATCCGTTTCGACGAGACCGGCAAGATCGTCGAGTTCGAGGTGATGATCCGCCCGATGAGCGGCCTGCAGGCGCTGGGCGCGGAGATGGCGCAACGCCTGGCGCCCTTTCTCGCCGCGGCCAAGCACTGAAATCCATCACAGTTTTGTTTTGCGGCTCGTCGCACTCTGCTGGGCGGCTGGTCGAGTGCCAAGCCCGTCACATTGCTGCGGCGGGTTTTTCCCCTAGACTTGGCTGAACAATGGACGGCGCCGGCAGCTCAGGCCTGACAAGGCCTTGTCGGCAGTCGTCCGTGCGCGCAGATGCCACCCGCGTTGGTCCAGAGGGAAGCCGATGAGAATGCAGAACAAGCCGCAGATGGTGGAAGCCGTGATGTTCTTCAGTGAACGCGGTATCTGCAAACAGATGCTGTTCCCCGAGTTCGAGGCCCTGCTCGACGGCGTGGTCAACATGCCCGAATTCGCCGACCAGCAGATGCGCGTGGCCTTCGTCACCATCAACCCGCGCCTGCTGGTCAAGGCGGCGGTGTTCTTCTACCTGGACTTCAACGCGGACGGCAGCCCCGACAAGGGCTGGAACATCCCCCTGCAGCACCTGGCCGAGCGCGCCGGGCGTGGTCCCGACCTGGGCGCCGGCCCCATCCGCCTGGCCTGCCGCAGCCAGTGCCCGGTGTCCTGGCACCAGATGCACCTGTGGGACCCCAGCCTGGCGCCGGGGCAGAACGACCTGGTGCTGCTGCGCGATGCGGTCAAAGGCAATAAGCTCGGGCTGCTGGTGGAAGACGAGAATGCCCAGGCGGTGGTCGCCGAGCGCCTGCAGATGGCGTCCGAGGACAAGTGGTACGCCCCCGATCCGGCCAAGGAAGTGGCCGATCAGTTGGCGCAGAAGATGGATCAGGAACACCGCCTGAAGACCGCCCAGCTGATCAAGCAGCAGCGCCTGCGCATCAGCAGCCTGAGCCAGCAGCACGAGGAGGAGCTGGCCAAGGCCAAGTTGACCAGCGAGGAGCAGGGCAGGCACCTGCAGGCGCAGATCCAGGGCCTGCAGCAGACGCTGCGCCAGCAGGAGGAACTCAACGCCAGTCTCAAGGCGCAGCTGGCCGCCCAGGCCGAGAGCTTCCAGGCCAGCCGCGAAGAGCTGTCCGAACAGCTGCGTGCCCTCGAGCGCCACGGCCGTACCGAAGGCGACATCCTCCGCGCTCAGTTCGACGGCGAGCTGCAGGCCAAGGTTGCCGCGGCGGTGGTGGAGTACAAGGAGCAGATCGCCATCCGCGACGTCGAGCTGGCCTACCGCAACGAGCAGGATGCCCAGCTGCAGCAGGAGAATGCGCGACTCAAGCGCGAGCGCGACGAGTTCGCCAGCCAGGGCGGCGACCAGGTGCTTGAGCGCCTGGCCAAGCTCGGCGTGGTGTTCGTGGTCTACCACCCGGGCGCCGGTCACCTGACCATCCCGCTGCAGGACGTCGCCCGCTACCAAGACAACCCCATGGCCTATGCCGCGGCCAAATGCTTCGTCTCCGAGCCGCAGTACCGCCAGTGGCTGGCGCACTATCAGCAACCGACCTGCGATGCCAGCCTGCCCAGCGGCGAGCGCTGCGCCCTTCCCATCGACCGGATCGACTCGCCCAGTCGCTTCAACGCCGGCGACTCCAACTGCTGCGCGCGGCACAAGGCGGGTAGTCGCCTGCGTACCGTCGGCTGACCTTGGCCCTGCAATTCCCCGACTGGCGCCCGCAGGCGGCGCTGCAACCCGTGCATCTGGACTGGCTGGACGCGGCCGGCATCGAGCTGGCCTGCCTGCGTCTGGAGCTGATCGACCCGCTGGTGTCCGGCAACAAGTGGTTCAAGCTCGCCCCGCACCTGCAGGCCGCCGCTGCCGGCGGCGCAGCCGGGGTGATCAGCCTGGGCGGCGCCCATTCCAATCACCTGCATGCGCTGGCTGCGGCCGGCAAGCGTTTCGGCTTTGCCACCGTCGGCCTGCTGCGCGGCGAGCCGCAGCAGACGCCGACCGTCGTTGATCTGCAGGCCTGCGGCATGCAACTGCACTGGCTGGGCTACGGCGGCTACCGGGCGCGGCATCAGGCGGATTTCTGGCAGCCCTGGCTGCAGCGTTACCCGCGCTTTCATCCGGTCGACGAGGGTGGCCTGGGCCTGCTCGCGGCCGAGGGCTGCAGCGGCCTGGTGCAGATGGCGCGGGCGCAGCTGGCCGGTCTCGACTGGGACGACTGCGACGGCTGGTGGCTGGCCGCCGGCAC
>NZ_AVOF01000333.1:0-3491 GCF_000465935.2 Pseudomonas sp. EGD-AK9 | reverse complement strand
TGCACGGCCGCATCGTCGCCCTCACCCCGGCCAGCAGCGGCCTGCACCAGGTGCTCAGCCAGTGGCTGCCGGCCTGGGGCCTGCACTACCGGCGCCTGGACACCGACGCCAGCCTGCTCGGCGTGGACGCCGACCTGCTGATCAGCGACTGCCCGGAATGCCTGCTCGGCCTGCGACCAACGCTGAACACGCCGGTGCTGCTGGTCACCGCCTACGGCAACTTCCTGCCCCTTGATCAGGCCCAGCGCCTCGCCCCGCTGCAGCAGATCGCCCGCCCGCTGGCGCGCGCCGGCCTGCTGCAGATGCTCCGCCATATCCTCCACAGCGATGCGCCGAGCGCCGGCGGCACACCCCACGCCCAGGCGCCGAGCGAGCGCTCGGCGCGGGTGCTGCTGGTGGAGGACAACCCGGTCAACCAGCTGGTGGCCAAGGGCATGCTGGCCAAGCTGGGCTGCCAGGTGCTGGTCGCCGGGCATGGCGGCGAAGCCCTGGACCTACTGGAGCGCGAGGCCGTCGACCTGGTGCTGATGGACTGCAACATGCCGGTGATGGACGGCTATGAGGCCAGCCGGCGGATTCGCCGCAACGGCCGCTGGCCGGACCTGCCGATCGTCGCACTGACCGCCAATGCGCTGTCCGACGAGCGTGAACGCTGCCGCGCCGCCGGCATGAGCGACTACCTGGCCAAGCCCTTCCGCCGCGAGGAGCTGGCCGCCCTGCTCGATACCTGGCTGCCGGCCGCGGTCACGCGTTGAGCGCTGCGGCTGGCGCGCAGGACCTGGGCGGCCCCGCGGCACCCTAGGTGCCGAGCCGGCTCAGCAGGCGATCCAGGCGCTGGCGCAAGCCGTCCAGCTCGGCCAGCTCCTCGCCGCCGAACTGGCACAGCAGCTGCGCCTTGAGCGGCGCCACCCGCGCCTGCAACGCCCTGCCCGCCTCGCTCAAGGCCAGGTGCACCTCGCGCTCGTCGTGGGCGGCGCGGCGGCGTTGCACCAGGCCCATCTGCTCCAGGCGCTTGAGCAGCGGCGTGAGGGTGCCGGAGTCCAGCTGCAGGCGCTGACCCAGGGCCTTCAGCGTCGGCTGCTCGGGCGCCTGCGCCTGCCATTCCCAGAGCACCAGCATCGCCAGGTACTGCGGGTAGGTCAGGCCCAGCGCGTCGAGCATCGGCTTGTAGGCGCGAATCACCGCACGCGAGGCGGCGTAGAGCTTGAAGCACAGCTGGTTGTCCAGCTGCAGTTGGGCGCTATCGAAAGCGGTCATTTGAGCAAGGCTTCGATCTCGCTGGAGAGCTCCTCCGGCTTGGTGGTCGGGGCGAAGCGCTTGATCACCTGACCGTCCTGGCCGATCAAGAACTTGGTGAAGTTCCACTTGATGCCCTGGCTGCCGAGCAGGCCGGGGGCACGCTTCTTCAGCTGGACGAACAGCGGATGGGCGTCGGCGCCATTGACGTCGACCTTCTTGAACAGCGGGAAGCTGACGCCGAAGTTCAGCTCGCAGAACTCGGAAATCGCCCCCTCGTCGCCCGGCTCCTGCTTGCCGAACTGGTTGCAGGGAAAGCCCAGCACCACCAGGCCCTTGTCCTTGTACTGCTGCCAGATGCTTTCCAGGCCCTTGTACTGCGGGGTGAAGCCGCACTTGCTGGCGGTGTTGACCACCAGCACGGCCTTGCCGCCGAAATCGGCGAGGGTCTTCTGCTCACCCTTGATGGTGGTGACCGGGATATCGAAGAGTGCGTTGCTCATGGGAGTCGTCCTGAAGTGGGCTGGATGTGCCAAACAAAATAGCGAGCAATTAGATTGCGCACAATTTAATTACCCAACGATAAGGCGCATGGATAGTGCGTCATGCGGCCCCACCTGCCTTTGCCCTCGACCATCGGTGCGCGCGGCCTGGGCGGCCCGGCGGTTCCCTATGCGAGGGTAGCCCCCAACGCCCGTACCAGCGCCGCCAGCTCGGGCGCCTCGCCCTGCAGGCGCACGCGCAGCCCGTCGAGTTCGCGGCGCATCGGGTAGTGCTTGCGCAGACGGTCGAAGCCGGCGCGGCGTGCCTCGGCGTCGCCGATAAGGCTGCGGCGGAAATCCGCATCGTCGCGGCGCGGGTCGTACACCGCGCGGCACAGGGCAGCCAGCGCCCAGGCCGGGTCGGCAGTGCCGTCCAGCGTCACCTCGCTCAGCCAGGGCGCCGGCAGCAAGTCGGCCAGGCGCACCTGTTCGGGCAGGCCGAGGGCGCGGCAGCAGGCCTGGTAGATCTGCGCCGTGCCGCGCAGCTTGCCGTCCAGGCTGTAGCCGGCGATATGCGGGGTGGCCAGCTGACACAGCGCGGCCAGTTCGACGTCGGCCTGCGGCTCGCCTTCCCAGACGTCGAGCACCGCCTTGAGATCCGGCCGCTGCGGCAGCAGCTGACGCAGCGCGGCGTTGTCCACCACCGCGCCGCGGCTGGCGTTGATCAGCCAGGCGCCGGGCTTGAGCGCCGCCAGACGCGCGCCATCGAACAGATGGCGGGTGCCGGCGTCCAGCGGCGTATGCAGGCTGATCACCTCGCACTCGGCGACGATCCGCTCGAGGTCGACGAAATCGCCGCCTTCGGCCGCCTGCCGCGGCGGGTCGCACACCCACACCTGCCAGCCCAGGCCGCGCAGCAGCTCGACCAGGCGCCCGCCGACCTGCCCTGCCCCGACCACGCCATAGACCCGCGTGGCCGGGTCGACGCCTTCGCGCTCGGCCAGGGTCAGCACGCTGCCCAGCACGTAGTCCACCACGCCGCGGGCGTTGCAGCCCGGCGCGCTGCTCCAGGCGATGCCGGCCTCGGCGAAGTAGTCGAGATCCAGATGATCGGTGCCGATGGTGCAGGTGCCGACGAAACGCACGCGGCTGCCTTCCAGCAGCGCGCGGTCGACGCGGGTCACCGAGCGCACCAGCAGGAGATCGGCGTCGCGCACATCGGCCGCCGCGATGGCCCGGCCGGGCAGCCGGCGGATGCTGCCGAAGGCGGCGAAGAACTCGTCGAGCAGGGGAATGTTTTCGTCGGCGACTATATGCATGGCGGGCTCCGCGGATCAGGCCGCCATTCTATGCCAGCGCGGCGCCAGCGTCGCCCCGCATGCCGCCGCGCAGAGCGGCACGGCGCGCTTTCCTGACCAAGGCGTCAGGGCGTAGACTACGCGGTTTTCCGCCCAACCGAAGAACCCTCATGTCTGCCGAGAACCGCCTGGGGCGCGTGCGCACGGAACTGCGCAGCCTACTCGTCCTGGCCACGCCGATCATCATCGCCCAGCTGGCGCACACCGCCATGGGCTTCGTCGACACCCTGATGGCCGGGCGGGTCAGCCCGCAGGACCTGGCCGCCGTGGCGCTGGGCAACTCCATCTGGGTGCCGGTGTTCCTGCTGATGACCGGCATCCTCCTGGCCACCACGCCCAAGGTGGCGCAGCGCTTCGGCGCCGGCGAGGAGGCGGCCATCGGCCCGCTGGTGCGCCAGGCACTGTGGCTGGCCCT
>NZ_AVOF01000332.1:0-3505 GCF_000465935.2 Pseudomonas sp. EGD-AK9 | reverse complement strand
GCGAAGCCGCGGCGGCGGCCGCGCTGCACGGCACGGTCAAGCAGCTGATGGCCAGCGAGGACGCCGCCGAGGGCGTGCGCGCCATGCTCGAACGGCGTCCGGGGAATTTTCAGGGGCGCTGAGCGGAACCAGTCGATGCATGACGGCCTGCAAGCCAGGCTTGCGTAGGGTGGATCGCGCGTCACCGATCCACCGCTTCTGGTGGCTGCAGACAGCGACATCCACCCTGCCCTGCGCCTCAGGTGGCCGGGCGCAACGCCTCGATCAAGGGCTGCAGCGAGTAGCCCAGGCGCGGCGCCAGCTCGCCAGCGCGCGCCTGCAGGCGGCCGCGATCCAGTTGCTGGTCGAGGTCGGCGGGGATCAGCAGCACCACGTTGCCCTCCTTCACCGGGCATTCCCAGTAGTGGCGGTGGTAGAGCCCGCGCAGCAGCGCGGCGCCGAGCGGCTTGCCGTCGTTGCCGGCCCACTGGTTGATGATCAGCCAGCCGCCGGGGTTGAGCTTTTCCCGGCAACGCTCGAGAAAGCGCCAGGCCAGGTGGCCGGCGCCCGGCCCCTGGTCGGTGTAGAGGTCGAGGAAGATCAGGTCGGCGGTCTCGGCGCTGCCCAGCAGCTCGGTGGCGTCGCCGATGCGGATGGTCAGCCGCGGGTCGTCATCCAGGCCGAGAAACTCCATGGCCAGACGCGGCACGTCGGGGCGTAGCTCGATGGCCTCGACGTCCTCCAGGGCCAGGAACTTGAGGCAGGCCTGGGTCAGGTTGCCGGCGCCCAGACCGAGAAACAGCGCGGTCTCCGGCGCATCGTGGCACAACGCGCCGAGCAGCATGGCGCGGGTGTAGTCGTACTCCAGCCAGCTCGGGTCGCCGGCGAACACGCAGCTCTGCTCGATGGCCTCGCCGAACTCGAGGAAACGGTAGGCGCCGATCTGCACCACGCGGATCACCCCGAAGGCATCGCGCACCTCGGCCAGCAGCACCTCGTCCTGCATCTGCAACTCGTCGCTCGGCGGCAATCCCGGCATGGCTCTCCCTCCAGCAGTGACATCCCGCACCAGAAGCGACGGGGCAAAGGCGCCGATTGTCATTGAAGCGGCCGCCCCCGGTCACGCGATAATTCCAGCACTTGCGCTGCTCACTCATAACAATAACGAGGTTCGCCATGTACGCCATCATCGGCGCCGGTCCCATGGGCCTGTGCACGGCCCGGCAATTGAAGAAGCACGGCATCGACTTCGTCGGTTTCGAGCTGCACAGCGATGTCGGCGGCCTGTGGGACATCGACAACCCGCACAGCACCATGTACCACTCGGCCCACCTGATTTCCTCCAAGGGCACCACCGAGTTCAGCGAATTCCCCATGCGCGCCGAGGTGGCGCCCTACCCGCACCACAGCGAGATGCGCCGCTATTTCCGCGACTACGCGCGGCAGTTCGGCCTGTACCCGCACTACCAGTTCGACACCCGGGTGGTGCAGCTGCAGCGCCTGGACCAAGGCTGGCAGCTGATCAGCGAGCGCCATGGCGAGCGCCGCGAATGGCGCTTCGACGGCGTGCTGATCGCCAATGGCACCCTGCATACGCCGAACCTGGCGGCGCTGCCGGGCGAGTTCAGCGGCGAGCTGCTGCATTCTTGCGCCTACAAGAGCGCCGAGCTCTTCGCCGGCAAGCGCGTGCTGGTGGTCGGCTGCGGCAATTCGGCCTGCGACATCGCGGTGGATGCCGTGCACCGCGCCGCCTCGGTGGACCTGTCGGTGCGCCGCGGCTACTACTTCCTGCCCAAGTTCATTCTCGGCAAGCCCACCGACACCTTCGGCGGCGCGATCAAGCTGCCGCGCCGGCTCAAGCAGCTGGTCGACGGCCTGCTGGTGCGCGCCCTGGTCGGCAAGCCGTCGCAGTACGGCCTGCCGGATCCGGACTACCGCCTGTACGAGTCGCACCCAGTGATGAACTCGCTGGTGCTGCACCACCTCGGCCACGGCGATATCCGCGCCCGCGGCGATATCGTCGCGGTGGACGGCCACAGCGTGCGCTTCGCCAACGGCGAACAGGCCGAGTACGACCTGATCCTGATGGCCACCGGCTACAAGCTCGACTATCCCTTTATCGAACGCGGCGAGCTGAACTGGCCGCAGGGCGCCGGCGCGCCGCAGCTGTACCTCAACGTCTTCCACCCCGAGCGCGACGACCTGTTCATGCTCGGCATGGTCGAGGCCTCCGGTCTCGGCTGGCAGGGCCGTGACGAGCAGGCCGAGCTGGTGGCCCTGTACATCCGCCAGCTGCAGGCCGGCAGTCCGGCGGCCGAAGCCTTGCGCCGGCTCAAGCGCGAACGCGCCGGGCAGCGCCTGGACGGAGGCTACCGTTACCTGGACCTGGAGCGCATGGCCTACTACGTGCACAAGGACAGCTATCGTCAGCGCATCGCCACCCATAGCGCGGCGCTGCGCCGCGAGCTGGCCGCCGGCGCCGTGCCGGCAGCCCAGGGAGCCTGAACGTGGGAGCCGTCACTATCGCCTTCGACCCCAGCAGCCTGGTGCTGATCAACCTGATCGTCGCCCTGATGATGTTCGGCGTGTCGCTCGACCTGCGCGCCGAGGATTTCCGCCGCATCGCCCGAGCGCCCAAGGCGCCGCTGATCGGCCTGCTGGCGCAGTTCGTGCTGCTGCCGGCGCTGACCTGCCTGGCCTGCTGGGCGCTGCGCATCCAGCCGGAACTGGCCCTGGGCATGGCGCTGATCGCCGCCTGCCCCGGCGGCAGCTTCTCCAACATCATGACCTGGATGGCGCGCGGCAGCGTCGCCGTGTCGGTAAGCATGACCGCGGTGTCCAGCCTCGCCGCCAGCCTGCTGACGCCGCTGAACTTCGCCCTGTACGCCTGGCTCAACCCCTACACCCGGCCGCTGCTGACGCAGATCGCCCTCGACCCGCTCGGCCTGCTCCTGCTGGTGCTGCTGGTGCTGGGTCTGCCATTGGTGGCCGGCATGTGGGTCGGCCGGCGCTTTCCGCAGCTGACCCTCAAGGTGGAAAAACCGCTGCGCCTGTTCGCCCTGCTGGTGATGCTCGGTTTCGTCGCCCTGGCCTTCAGCCGCAACCTGGAGCAGTTCACCACGCACTTCCACCTGTTCTTCTGGCTGGTGGTGGCGCACAACGCCCTGGCCCTGAGCATCGGCTACCTCAGCGCGCGGCTGAGCGGCCTGGCGGCCGCCGAACGTCGCGCCATCACCCTGGAGGTGGGCATCCAGAACTCGGCGCTGGGCCTGGTGATCATCTTCACCTTCTTCCCCCAGGTCGGCGGCATGCTGCTGATCGCCGCCTTCTGGGGCTGCTGGCACCTGGTCTCGGGCCTGGCCCTGGCCTGGTTCTGGTCGCGCCGCCCGCCGCCACTCACAGCCCCGCTGATCGCTCTCGGAGAAAAATGATGCGAGTCGTCCTGATCACCGGCGCCGCCAGCGGCCTCGGCTGGCAACTGGCGCGCGCCTGCCACGCCCGCGGCGACGCCCTGCTGCTCACCGAT
>NZ_AVOF01000331.1:0-3512 GCF_000465935.2 Pseudomonas sp. EGD-AK9 | reverse complement strand
ACGAGCTGTCGATCGGCCAGCAGCAGCGTGTCGCCGCCGCCCGCGCGCTGATCGGCCAGCCGGAACTGGTGATCGCCGACGAACCCACCTCGGCGCTGGACTTCGATGCCCGCGAGGCCTTCCTCCAGCTGCTGTTCGCCGAATGCCGCGCGGCCGGCGCCAGCCTGCTGTTCGTCAGCCACGACCAGAGCCTGGCGCCGCTGTTCGACCGCAGTCTGTCGCTGGCCGAACTCAACCGCGCCACGCGCCCGCAGGAGGCCTGAGATGCATTTGATCCGCATCGCCCTGGCCAGCCTGGCCAACCGCCGTTTTACCGCCCTGCTCACGGTGTTCGCCATCGCCCTGTCGGTGTGCCTGCTGCTGGCGGTGGAACGGGTGCGCACCGAGGCGCGCGCCAGCTTCGCCAACACCATCAGCGGCACCGACCTGATCGTCGGCGCGCGCTCGGGCAGCGTCAACCTGCTGCTGTATTCGGTGTTCCGCATCGGCAACGCCACCAACAATATCCGCTGGGACAGCTTCGAGCGCTTCGCCGAGCACCGCCAGGTCAAATGGGCCATCCCCATCTCCCTCGGCGACTCGCACCGCGGCTACCGGGTGATGGGCACCAGCGCCGCCTATTTCGAGCACTACCGCTACGCCCGCAGCCAAGAGCTGCAGCTGACCCAGGGTCGCGCCTTCGCCGAGGATCCCTTCGAGGTGGTGCTCGGCGCCGAAGTGGCCCAGGCCCTGGGCTACGACCTCGGCGAGCAGATCGTCCTGGCCCATGGCGTGGCCCGCATCAGCCTGGTCAAGCACGACGACAAGCCGTTCACCGTGGTCGGCATCCTCGCCCGCACCGGCACCCCGGTGGACCGCACCCTGCATATTTCCCTGGCCGGCATGGAGGCGCTGCACGTCGACTGGCAGAACGGCATGCCGGCGCGCGGCGCGGCGCAGGTCAGCGCCGAGCAGGCGCGTGCCATGGACCTGCAACCCCAGCAGATCACCGCGATGCTGCTGGGCCTGAACAGCAAGATCGCCACCTTCAGCCTGCAGCGCGAGATCAACGAGTTCCGCGGCGAACCCTTGCTGGCGATCCTCCCCGGGGTGGCCCTGCAGGAGCTGTGGAGCCTGATGGGCACGGCCGAGCAGGCGCTGTTCGTGGTCTCGCTGTTCGTCGTGCTGACCGGCCTGATCGGCATGCTCACGGCGATCCTCACCAGCCTTAACGAACGCCGCCGCGAGATGGCGATCCTGCGCTCGGTGGGCGCGCGGCCCTGGCATATCGCCAGTTTGCTGGTGCTGGAGGCCTTCGCCCTGGCCCTGGCCGGCGTGCTGCTCGGCCTGCTGCTGCTGTACCTGGGCATCGCCGCCAGCCAGGGCCATGTGCAGGCCAACTACGGCCTGTACCTGGCGCTCAATGCGCCGTCGAGTTACGAATGGAAGCTGCTTGGCGCCATCCTCGCCGCCGCCCTGCTGATGGGCAGCGTGCCGGCCTGGCGTGCCTACCGCCAGTCGCTGGCCGATGGCCTGTCGATCAGGCTCTGAGAGCCTGTTCATGATCTGCTGCGCGTCGGCGCTACTGCGTTAAAAACAAGCTCGGAAAGCCGCTTGCGGCTAACGCACTTCAGTGCGGCCCCGAAGGGGCGAGCGGAGCGAGTAATGCTCATGTACAAAAAGTACA
Source organism: Pseudomonas sp. EGD-AK9 (assembly GCF_000465935.2). Classification (NCBI taxonomy): domain Bacteria; kingdom Pseudomonadati; phylum Pseudomonadota; class Gammaproteobacteria; order Pseudomonadales; family Pseudomonadaceae; genus Pseudomonas; species Pseudomonas sp. EGD-AK9. The sequence goes on along the minus strand of NZ_AVOF01000331.1, from coordinate 1,846 downwards.
CTCCGCTTCCTCCCTTGTTTTTGCCTTGTATCGCTCTAGCTCGCAAGATCGTGAACAAGGCTCTGAGGCAAAGTGGGCCGCGCCTGGCGTACACTGCGCGGGCGCTCCTACAACGAGGTTTTCCATGTCCCGCCCCCTGCTCGCCACCCTGCTGCTCTCGCTGGCCCTGCCGCTGGCCGCCGCCGAGGTGCGCGAACTCACCTGGTCCGAACTGGTGCCGGCCGATGCGCCGCCGCAGCAGATGGACGCCGCCCCTATCCACGACCTCTCGCAGCTGGCCGACGCCCTGGCCGAGTCCGGCCCGGCGGCCATGCAGCAATCGCCGGCCGCACCGGTGGTGAAGGAACTGGACGGCCAGGCCATCAAGCTGCCCGGCTACATAGTGCCGCTGGACGTGACCGACGAAGGCCGGGTGATCGAGTTCCTCCTGGTGCCCTACTTCGGCGCCTGCATCCACGTGCCGCCGCCGCCGTCGAACCAGATCGTGCACGTCACCAGCGAGCTGGGCGTGCTGCTCGATGCGCTGTACCAGCCGTTCTGGGTCGAGGGGCCACTGAAGGTCGAGCACGTCAGCAGCGAACTGGCCGAGGTCGGCTACCAGATGACGGCGGACAAGATCTACGCTTACGAGCTGCCCGATAGCTGAGCCGCCCGCGACACAAAACGAAAAAGCCAGACCCCAGGGTCTGGCTTTTTCGTTGGCACAGGCTGCGCTAGCGCCGGTGTAGGAGTGGCTCTAGCCGCGAAACCCTCGCCGCGCTGCGCACGCCGCCCCCAAGGGTCGCTGGCCTAGCTGCGACTGGCGACTCGGTTTTCCTGCTCGAAGCGCAGCTCGCTTTCCGCCCACTGGCGCCAGGAGCGCACCTTGCTGCGTTCGGCGCCGCTGCGCTCGGCACGCGCCAGCGCCTCCAGGCCGGCCTGCCAGCGCGCCTGCTCCAGCTCCAGCTGGGCGACGTACAGCCAGTGCTTGCCGTTGCCGCTGCGCTCGGCCAGTGGGCGCAGCACACGCACCGCTGCGGCGCGATCGCGCGCCTGCCACCAGAACAGGCCCAGACGCTCCTGGCGCGCCGCGGTGTTGGCCAGCAGGCCGCTGTCGAGCATGCCGGCAAGCAGCTTGGCGCCCTGCCAGGGTTGATCCGCTGCGCCGGCGAGCAGCACCAGGTTGTCCAGCTCGGACTCGCTGAAACGCAGACCCTTGCTGTGCGCCGCACGCAGGGTGGCCAGCGCCTTGTCCTGGCTGCCGGCCATCTGCTGCAGCCCGGCCAACTGGTGCCAGCCCTTGGCGTCGTCCGGCTTACGTGCCAGCAGCTGGCGCTGCCAGCGCTCGGCCTGGGCATAGCGCTTGAGGTCGGCGTTGACGCCCACCAAAAACTGCAGCCAGATATCGCCGGCCTTGGGGTTGGCCTGTACGTAACGCTCGGCCAGCGGCAAGGCCTTGGCCGGCTGGTTCAGGCCCTGGTAGGCCTGCACCAGCAGCTGCAACACTTCTTCGGAGGCCTTGCCCTGCTCCGGCGCCAGTAACTCCACCACCTTGGCGAAACGGTGCTCGCCGAGGTTGAGCTTGGCCAGGTTGAGGCGTTCGCCGGCGAGCATCTGCTCGTCCAGCTTGCCGCTGCGCACGGCCTTGTCCAGCCAGTCGATGGCCTGGCCGTTGTGGCCGGCCGACCAGGCCACATAGGCCTGGCTGCGCCAGATCAGCGCCTCTTCGAGGCTGCCGCTCTTGGCCTCGGCGGCCTCCAGCGCCTGGCGCGCCGCGCCGTGATCGCCCTTCTGCTGCGCCGCCTGCGCGGCGTTGAGGGCGCGGAACACGGCCGGGTCGATGGTTTGCTGGGCCATGCCGGGCACG
>NZ_AVOF01000330.1:0-3523 GCF_000465935.2 Pseudomonas sp. EGD-AK9 | reverse complement strand
GGGCGGCCGGCAGGGCGGCGATGGCGTCGCGCAGCGGGCCCTGCATGCCCGGGTCGTTGAACATGGCCTGCAGCTTGGCGACGAAGGGCGAGGTCTGGTCGTACTGCATGGCGATCATGCTGCGGCCGTCATGCTGGCCGCTGCCGGCCAGTTCGGCGATGCGTTCGGCGCGCTCGGGGTAGTACCAGGAACTGGACAGCTGCATGCCGTAGCCCGGTTGCACGCTGCGCTGGTTGGCGCTGCCCAGCCAGCCCTGCGGCGGGTCCTGGTCGTAGGGGTGGAGCATCGGGTCGGCGAAACCGTCCCAGGCGTAGCGTGCGTCCCAGCCGGGCGAGGGCAGCAGGCCGCGGCCCTCGCGGCGGTTCGGGAAGCGCCCGGTGACCTGCCAGCCGATGTGCTGGGCGTCGGCGAAGACGATGTTCAGCGGCATGGCGCGGATCTCGCGGGTGGCCTCGAAGGCCGCGTCCACCGACTGCGCGCGGGACAGGTCGAAGAAGGCATCGAGGCTGGCGTCGCGCTCGAACTGGGTGGTCTTCAGCGCCAGGCCGTAGCCGCTCTCCAGGCGCATCGGTTGCAGCGCGTGCTTGCGCTCGCCCAGCACCGAGTTCAGCAGCGGGCCGTTGCGGGTCTCGTAGAGCGTCTCGCGGATCGGCCTCTGGCCCTTGATAAAGAAGGTCTCCTGGCGCTCGCCGGCCGGCAGCCACTGGCCGTCGGCCAGGTACAGCAGGCGGCCGCCCTCGCGCTTGACCCGTTCGAGGAACAGGTCCTGGTTGTCGCCCATGACCATGGTCATGCCCCAGGCCAGCTTGCCGTTGTAGCCGGCGACCACGGCCGGCACGCCGGCCAGCGAGATGCCGGCCGCCTGGTACTTGGGCGAGCGGATCTGCACGAAATTCCACAGCGACGGCATCGCCAGCGGCAGGTGGGTGTCGTTGGCCAGCAGGCTCTTGCCGCCGCGCGTACGCTCGGGGGCGATGGCCCAGTTGTTCGAGGCGGCGACGCCAAGCATGTGCTGCGCGGCGATCTGCGCCGCGGCCTGGCCGACGGCCTGCAGGCCGGGTAGCTGGCCCTTGAGGTCGAGGCCGGCGAGCTTCTGCGCTTCGTCGAACGGCAGCGCCTCGTCGGGGTAGATCGGCAGCAACCAGGGCAGCTGGTCGGCGCCGACCTGCTGGGCCATGACCAGCGCGGCGATCTCCTCCTGCAGATTGACCGCCAGGCCGAAGTTGAGCAGGCAGAACAGCAGCACCGAGTCTTCCGGCTTCCAGTAGGCCGGCCGGTAGCCGGACTCGGCCAGGTCCATCGGCAGGCGCTCGCGGTAGCGGAACATGTAGGCGTTGACGCCGCGCGCGTAGACCTCGAAGAAGCGTTTCAGCCGCGGCGAGGCGCCGGCATAGAGCTCCTCGGCGCTGCGCTTGAGGTTCACCGCGCGCATGAACCTGTCCATCTCCAGCACGCCGGGGCCGGCCATTTCCGCCAGGCGCCCTTCGGCCAGCAGGCGCATGCCGACCATCTGGCTGAGGCGGTCGCCGGCATGCACGTAGCCCAGGGCGAACAGCGCATCGTGGAAGGTGCCCGACTCGATCAGCGGCATGCCGAGGGCGTTGCGACGGATCGAGGCGCTTTCCGCCAGGCCCTGGATGCGTTCCACGCCGCGCGTCGGCGGCACGCTGTCGGCATAGCGACTGTTGAGCAGGGACTGGCAGCCGGCGAGGCCGGTCAGCGAAGCGGCAAGGGTCAGGCAGGCCAGCGTGCGCATGGCGAAATTCCTTGGCAGGCAATAGGTCGGGTGGCGGCGGCTGCGCGCGACGGGCCGATCGCTGCCGATCGGCCATGAAGTCGCCACGGTAATGAGGGGCGCAGAGCCTGGCAAGAGGGGGTCAGGCGTTTCGCCGAGCGCTCTTCAGCCCTTCGTCGAGCAACCAGCGGGCGGCCGTACGGGCGGCGGCCTTGTGCTGCAGCTCGAGCTCGTTGAAGCGCTTCTCGAAGCGCCGCCGCTCGTGCTTGTCCAGCGCCTTCCAGGCACCATGGGTGGGCACCTCGGCGGTGGCTTCGAACAGCAGGTGGAACACCTGGCAACGGCTGTCGCGGCTCAGTTCGCTGTCGTAGTTGTCCAGCAGCACCTTGATGCGGATGGCGCCTTCGATCAGCGGCAATTGCTCGTCGAGCAGGCTGCCGGCGAGAATCGTCAGGTCGCCGCCGAGGCGCTGCTGGCGCTCCTGCTGGGCGGCGGCCTGGCTGCGTTGCTGCGCCCAGACGCGGCGCCAGAGATGCCAGGCATAGGCGGCCAGAGCCGCGATCAGCAGCAGACCGGCGAGCAGCAGGGCGAGGGTCGGCGCATTCATCGGGGCTTCAGGCGCCGTGGCATTTCTTGAACTTCTTCTGGCTGCCGCAGGGGCAAGGGTCGTTGCGGCCGACGTCCTTCAGCGCGTTGCGCACTGGCTCCTGATGGCCGTGGTTGCAATGCGGGCCGTGGACGTGGTCATGATCGTGATGATGGTCGTGATCGTGGTTGCAGTCGGGGCCGTGGACGTGGGGTTGGTTGCTCATGGCGGTTACTCCGGGATGAAATCGCCGGGAATTATCTCGCCATTGCGCGACATGTGCACGCTGCGTCCGAACAACATGCCGGTTTTCACTTCGCCCTGCAGGCGATAGCGGATCGGCTCGTCGGGTTTCTCCAGCATCTTCACGATCTGCCGCACGTGGCGCCAGAGGTTGGTGCGCACCGGCACCTCGAAGGTGTGGTGGCCGTGCGCGGGCACGGTGAACCACTCGTTGGAATAGCCCTCGGCGAGTTTCATCTCGTTGAGGTGCACGGCGTAGTCGAGGCCGCGCACCGGCAGGCTGACGCCGTTGGGATTGTCGATGCGAAAACGCAGGCGGAACTCCTGTTCGAGCAGCCTGGCCTTGATTACATCAACTTTGATGAGCTGGACGTCCGGGTCCTTGAAACCACCTGTCATCCAGGTGGAGCATCCTGCGAGGCCCAAAAACATCAATAGGCTGATAATTCTTATCGTTTGCGCCTGAGAAAGCATGTCATACCCCCAATAACGCCCCCAGTGTAACAAGCAACCGCTCGGCTGCAACCTGGGCACTCCATCATTATTTTTTGCCGCGAGGTTGCCGCAGGTTTCTGCCCAAGTCGGCCGAAAAGCGGTGGATGAGACGCCTGCGGTGTTAGCGTCAAAAAACCTGCGCCATACTGAGGGCCGAATAGGACAGGAGTGTGACCATGAGTCGCTACGAGATCGCCTTCTCCGGGCAACTGGTGCCGGGCGCCCAACCGGAGCTGGTCAAGGCCAATCTGGCCAAGCTGTTCCAGGCCGATGCCCAGCGCATCGCCCAGTTGTTTTCCGGGCGGCGCATCGTGATCAAGAACAACCTCGATGCCGCCGGGGCGGAGAAGTATCGCGCCACCCTGGAGCGCGCCGGCGCGCGGGTCGAGGTGGTGGCTATGGACCGGCCGGTGGAGGAGGTGGAACTGGCGCCGCCGCCCGCCGCCGAGCCTGCGCCTGCAGCA
>NZ_AVOF01000329.1:0-20536 GCF_000465935.2 Pseudomonas sp. EGD-AK9 | reverse complement strand
CGGCGGCGGCGCGGTCGTTGCACACCAGGCCCATGTCGCAACCGGCGCCGAGCGCCGCCTCGATGCGCTGGCCGGCATCGCCGACCACATGGGCACCAGCCATGGACAGGTCGTCGCTGAAGATCACCCCGTCGAAGCCCAGCTCGCCGCGCAGGATGTCCTGCAGCCAGCGCCGCGAGAAGCCGGCCGGCTGCGCGTCGACCTGCGGGTAGATGACGTGCGCCGGCATCACCGCATCCAGCTCGCCGGCCAACAGCTTGAACGGCTGCAGGTCGCAGGCACGAATTTCATCGAAGCTGCGCTCGTCCAGCGGAATCGCCACATGGGAATCGGCCTCGGCCCAGCCGTGCCCGGGAAAATGCTTGCCGGTGGCGGCCATGCCGGCCTCGCGCATGCCGCGGATAAAGGCGCCGGCCAGGCGCGCGGCGCGCTGCGGATCGCCCTCGAAGGCGCGACTGCCGACCACCGCACTACGCTGGTGATCGAGGTCCAGCACCGGGGCGAAACTCAGGTCCAACCCCACCGCCAGCACCTCGGTGGCCATCAACCAGCCGCAGTGCTCGGCCAGGATCTCGGCATTGTCGTTGTCGGCGATGGCGCGCATCGCCGGCAGACGCAAAAAGCCCTGGCGCATACGCTGCACCCGACCGCCTTCCTGATCCACCGCCAGCAGCAGATCCGGACGCAGGGCGCGGATGCTCTGGCACAGCTCGCGCACCTGGCGTGGCGATTCGATATTGCGGGCGAAGATGATCAGCCCGCCCACCTCGGGCTGGCGCAGCAGCTGGCGATCCTCGGCGGTCAGCCAGGTGCCGGCGATATCCAGCATCAGAGAGCCTTGCATGCGTGTCGTCACATAAAATCCTTAGCGAAGATCCGCCCCGGCCCACTGCGGGCAGGGCGCCTCGTCGATCCTGACCGGGCAGTGCGGTGCCACCCGATCGAACAGGGCCAGCATGTCGGCGTTGCGCAGGCGCACGCAGCCATGCGAGAGCGGCACGCCCATGGGTTCGCTATCGGGCGTGCCATGCAGGTAAATATAGCGGCGAAAACTGTCTACCTGGCCAGAACGATTGTGTCCCGGCTCCAGGCCGCTGAGCCAGAGAATGCGGGTGAGAATCCAGTCGCGCCCGGGAAACTGCTCGTGCAGCGCCGGCGACCAGATCTCGCCGGTCCAGCGTCGGCCGCGCAACACCGCGCCCAGCGGCAGGCCGGCGCCGATCTTCGCCCGCACCTGGTGCAGGCCGCGCGGCGTGCAGCCGGAACCGTTGCGCTCCCCCGCCCCGTTCAGCGCGGTGGAAACCGGCAGGCGCAGCACCAACTGCCCCGTACGGAAACCGTACAGGGCCTGATCAGCGATGGAGATATGCAGCAGGTCGAGATCGAACATGGGCGGCTAGCTTAGCCGAAGGCCAACGCCGCGCCCACCCGCAGACGTCAAACCTTTGCCGGCGCGCTCGCGCTCTTGCTGCGTGGCTTGAGCTGCGCGGCGGCCAGCGCCGGGTCGTTGACCCCGGTCTCGGAGCGCATGCCGGCGGCGAGGAACGGCACCATCATGCGCATCACCTGCTCGATCGAGGTGTTGACGCCGAAATCGGTCTCGGCCATGGCGCGCAGCGCCTTGATTCCGGACATGCTGAAGGCCGCCGCGCCGAGCATGAAATGCACGCGCCAGAACAGCTCCAGCGGCGGGATGCGTGGCGCCGCCTCATGCACCAGCAGCATGTAACGGCGGAACACCTTGCCGTACACCTCTTCCAGGTACTTGCGCAGGTGGCCCTGGCTCTGGCTGAAGGCCAGGCCGAGCAGACGCATGAAGATCGACAGGTCGTTGCCGCTGCGCGGCTTGACCGCCAGTGCCTGCTCGACCAGCAGTTCGAGCAGTTCTTCGAGGCTGGCCGGGGTATCGGCCTTGGCCTGACGCCGATCCAGCTCCTTCTCCAGGCTGGCGCAGAAAGGCCCGAGGAAGCGCGAGAAGACCGCCTGGATCAGCGCCTTCTTCGAGCCGAAGTGATAGTTGACCGCCGCCAGGTTGACCCCGGCCTTGCTGGTGATCAGACGCAACGAGGTTTCGGCGAAGCCTTTTTCCGCGAACAGCTGTTCCGCAGCATCGAGAATGCGTTCAACGGTTTCCGACTGAGCCATGAGCTATCACCTGACAAACACTTGTTTGAAACATACGTTTCAGCCCACTGCATTGTCAAGCCGCACGAGCCGTCTTTTGGCCAGCCGGTCACAGCTTACAACAAGCACAGACGCAGATTGCCCGTCGCAGGTTACAGGGCGGCCGGCGGGTAGGCGAAATTGTGCGTTGCCAAGCCGGCCTTACTGTATATAATCCCAGTCACTGTATAAAAAGACAGAGCGCCGCCATGCTGAAACTGACGCCACGCCAAGCCGAGATTCTCACCTTCATCAAACGCTGCCTGGAAGACAACGGCTACCCGCCCACCCGCGCGGAAATCGCCCAGGAACTCGGTTTCAAATCGCCCAACGCCGCCGAGGAACACCTCAAGGCCCTGGCCCGCAAGGGCGCCATCGAAATGACTCCGGGCGCCTCACGCGGCATCCGCATCCCCGGCTTCGAGCCGAGCAACGAGGACGAAGGCCTGCCGGTCATCGGCCGGGTCGCCGCCGGCGCGCCGATTCTCGCCCAGCAGCATGTCGAGGAATCCTGCCAGATCAACCCGGCCTTCTTCCAACCCAAGGCCGACTACCTGCTGCGCGTGCGCGGCATGAGCATGAAGGACATCGGCATCTTCGACGGCGACCTGCTGGCGGTACACACCACCCGCGAGGCGCGCAACGGCCAGATCGTGGTGGCGCGGCTGGACGACGAAGTCACGGTCAAGCGCTTCAAGCGCGAAGGCAACAAGGTCTGGCTGATCGCCGAGAACCCCGAGTTCGCGCCGATCGAAGTGGATCTGGAACACCAGGATCTGGTCATCGAAGGTTTGAGCGTCGGCGTGATCCGCCGCTAGAGGAGGCTCCATGCAGTTCCCGCACCCACTCGATCGCCCGCAAATGGCGCTGTTCGATGCCTTTCTCGGCCAACCGACAGAAGTCCTGCTGGAGCCAGGACTCGCCGCCCCGCTGCTCGACGAGTCCGAAGCCTTCAGCGAACTGTCGCTGCGCGGCGCGGCCGGACACTGCCTGCACCTGCTGGCGCCGATCCTGCGCGAACTGAGCGAGAACCTCGATGCTCGCTGGCTGACCCTGGTGGCGCCGCCGGCCAGCCTGACCCAGTCCTGGCTGCGCGAAGCCGGTTTGAACCGCGAACGCATCCTGCTGTTGCAACCACGCCGCGGCCAGAGTGCCGTGGAGCTGGCCGAGGAGGCGCTCAAGCTGGGCCGCAGCCATACCGTGGTGAGCTGGCTGCACCCGCTCGAACGCGGCACGCGCCGCCGTCTGGCTCAAGCCGCCGAGATAGGCGCTGCGCAGAGCCTGAATATCAGCCTGGGCTAGATCGCAGGGCACCTTCCCTGCAGCCCCCCCCCAAGCCATCCCGTCGCCCGGATGCCGCCATTGAGCCGCGGATCACGTCCGGGCTACGGCTACAGCCAGCAAGATATCCGACCAACGAAAACGGGGCTCCCCTGGAGCCCCGTTTTGCTTGCCGCGCCGCGGAAAATTCAGTGCAGCACCCGCGGCCCTTCGTCCTCGGCGCTGTAGTCGCCCTCGGCCAGGCGTCCGGCCATCTGCACCCCGACATTGAGCATGGCCTTGGCCACCTCGACGTGCTGGCCCTGCAGGAAGGCCTTGGCATCGGCGGAGAAATCCAGGGTCACCAGGGCCTCCTCGTCTTCCGCACGACGCAGGGCGATACGCCCATCGGGCAGTTCGACGATTTCCAGAAAGGATGTAGGCATGGTTCAGGTTCTCCACGAAAGGCCGGCATTGTACCAGCCGACCGGGCCTGACCCCAGCCCGCCGATCCAGATGACGACGGATGAGCTCCAGGCGGAGCCGGCGCGGCTCAGCACTCGCTGAGCGATTCGCGAAAGCGCAGCACCAGTTCCTTGAGCTGCTGACGCCAGGCCTCGAGGGTTTCCGGCGCCAGTTCGGCCGCCTCGTCCTCGACGCTGAGTGCGGTGATCAACGGCAAGCCAGGATCGACCTTGGCCTTCTTCTCGCCCTGCGGCGGCCGGAACAGCTCGGCATAGGCCGCCAGCAGCTGTGCCAGCCAGGTTTCCGGCTGTTGCGCCAGCTCCACCAGCTCGGCCAGTTCCGGGCTCGGCGCGCTGTCGAGCACCGCGCGAGTGAGCAGGAGTTCGGCGCGCGGCTGGGCGGCATCGGCCATGCGGTAATAGCCGGCAATCTCGTGGCACAGCCCGAGCAGCCCGCCATAGAGGTGGAACAGGGCCGCCTCGCGCTCGGCCTGCACCAGCGCCTGGGCGTTGAACGCACCCTCCGCTTGCGCCTTGCGCCAGGCGTCCAGGGCCAGGCCGGCGAAGAAGATCTTCTGGTTGGTGCGGGTATAGAGCTCTTTGGCCATCGGGGCGATCTCCACTGCGGATCGGGCCATGATACGCGCGCCGGCCTCGACCGGCGCGCACCTCGTCAGGACAGGCTCAGCGCTTGTCTTCGACCTTCCACTTGCCGCCGTCGAAGAAGGCGCGCCAGCCGGTGGGCTTGCCGTCCACCTCGGACTGCACGTACTGCTCCTTGGTCTTGCGGCTGTAGCGGATCACCGCCGGACGGCCGTCCGGATCCTTGGCCGGAGCGGCCAGCAGGAAGTGGTACTTGGGATCGATCTCGCTCTTGTGCGGAATCAGCTCCAGCACCAGCGGCGCGCGGGTCTCGCGATTCTTGGGGAAACCGCTGGCGGCGAGGAACAGGCCGGAGGCACCGTCGCGCAGCACGTAGGTGTCGTCCACCTTCTCGCACTTGAGCTCGGGCATCTTCACCGGGTCCATCTTCGGCGGCGCCGCCTCACCGTTCTTCAACAACTTGCGGGTGTTCTTGCAGCTGGCGTTGGTGCAGCCGAAGAACTTGCCGAAACGGCCGGTCTTGAGCTGCATCTGGCTGCCGCACTTGTCGCACTCCAGGCTCGGCCCTTCGTAGCCCTTGATGCGGTACTGGCCCTGCTCGATCTCGTAGCCGGCGCAATCGGGGTTGTTGCCGCAGATATGCAGCTTGCGCGTCTCGTCCAGCAGGTAGGCGTCCATCGCCGTGCTGCAGATCGGGCAGCGGTGCTTGCCCAGCAGCACCAGGGATTCGGACTCGCCCTCGTCGTCCGCGGCGATTTCGTCGCCCGGCACCAGGTTGATGGTGGCCTTGCAGCGCTCCTTCGGCGGCAGGCTGTAGCCGGAGCAGCCGAGGAACACGCCGGTGGAGGCGGTACGAATCATCATCGGCCGGCCGCACTCGCGGCAGGGGATGTCGGTGGTGGTCGGCTGGTTGGCGCGCATGCCGCCCTCGCCCGCCTCGGCCACTTCGAGCTTCTTCTTGAAGTCGCCATAGAACTCGTCGAGCAGGTGCTTCCACTCGCGCTCGCCCTGAGCCACGTCATCGAGGTGCTCTTCCATGGCGGCGGTGAAGCCGTAGTCCATCAGGTTGGCAAAGCTCTCGTCGAGACGCTCGGTGACGATGTCGCCCATCTTCTCGGCATAGAAGCGGCGGTTATGCACTGTGACGTAGCCACGCTCCTGGATAGTGGAGATGATCGCCGCGTAGGTGGACGGGCGGCCGATGCCACGCTTCTCCAGCTCCTTGACCAGGCTGGCTTCGGAGTAGCGCGCCGGCGGCTTGGTGAAGTGCTGGCTGGGGTCGAGCTGGATCAGCTTGAGCCCCTCGCCTTCCTTCATTTCCGGCAGCACGTCGTCCTCGCCCGGCTTGCTCTGCTGGGGTAGCACGCGGGTGTAACCGTCGAACTTGAGGATGCGGCCCTTGGCACGCAGCTCGAAGGCGGCGGCGGCCACGGTGACGCTGGTGGACAGGTATTCGGCCGGCGGCATCTGGCAGGCCACGAACTGGCGCCAGATCAGGTCGTACAGGCGCTCGGCGTCGCGTTCCATGCCCGACAGCTGGGTCGGGCGCAGGTTGACGTCGGACGGGCGAATCGCTTCGTGCGCCTCCTGGGCGCCTTCCTTGCTCGAATAGAGGTTGGGCTTGCCCGGCAGGTACTTGTCGCCGTACTCGCTGCCGATAAAGCCGCGCACCATCTCCACGGCATCGTTCGACAGATTGGTCGAGTCGGTACGCATATAGGTGATGTAGCCGGCCTCGTAGAGACGCTGGGCCATCATCATGGTCTTCTTCACCCCGAAGCCGAGACGGTTGCTCGCCGCCTGCTGCAGGGTGGAGGTGATGAAGGGCGCCGACGGCTTGCTGCTGGTCGGGCGGTCTTCGCGCTTGACCACGCTGTAGCTGGAAGCCTTGAGCTTGTCCAGCGCGGCCATGGCCTGCGCTTCGTTGACCGGTTTGAAGGCATTGCCGTTCTCGCGCACCACCTCGAAACGCACCTTGGCGTTCTTCGCGGTACCGAGGTCGGCGTGCACTTCCCAGTATTCTTCCGGGACGAAGGCGCGGATTTCCTTCTCGCGCTCCACCACCAGCTTCACCGCCACCGACTGCACGCGACCGGCGGACAGGCCGCGGGCAATCTTGGCCCACAGCAGCGGCGAGACCATGTAGCCGACCACGCGGTCGAGGAAACGCCGCGCCTGCTGGGCGTTGACGCGGTTAATGTCCAGCTCGCCGGGCTTGGAGAAGGCTTCCTGAATCGCCTTCTTGGTGATCTCGTTGAACACCACGCGCTTGTAGCGGGCGTCGTCGCCACCGATGGACTCGCGCAGGTGCCAGGCGATGGCCTCCCCTTCGCGGTCCAAGTCGGTTGCGAGATAGATGGTGTCGGCATCCTTGGCCAGGCGGCGCAGTTCCTCGATCACCTTTTCCTTGCCAGGCAGGATCTCGTACTTGGCCTTCCAACCGTGCTCGGGGTCGACGCCCATGCGCGCGAACAGCTGGCGCTTGGCCTTTTCCTTGGGCGACAGCGCAGGCGCTTCGCCGGCGGCCTTGCCGCGCTTGGCCGGCTCCTTGTTGGCGCTTGCCGAACCGCTGGTAGGCAGGTCACGGATATGGCCGATGCTCGACTTCACCACGTACTGGCTGCCCAGGTACTTGTTGATGGTCTTGGCCTTGGCCGGGGATTCCACGATGACCAGCGATTTGCCCATGGATCAGAAAATTCCTGAATTGCGAAATATAGAAGGCAGGGAGCCTTGAGGCCCCGCTATATATAGTGGCGACCGAGCGAAGGTCAAGCGCAGGGGCTGCGCACTCAGACTTGCGAAGTGCCGATCGGGCTGACTTCGGCCTGAATCAAAGCAAAGCGTGGAACACGCTTGCCGTCCACCTCGACCTCTTCGCAGAACATGCTCAGCGGCCGCACCCACAGGCCGAATTCGCCGTACAAGGCCTGGTAGACCACCACTTCTTCCTCGTTCTCGGAATGGCGCGCCACACCGAATACGCGGTACTGCGGGCCCTTGTAGTGGCGATAGAGTCCTGGCTGCAACTGCATGAGAGGTTCCCGAAATAAAAAGCCGTAAAAAGCAAAACCGGGGCACTGGGCCCCGGTTTCTGTCCGCTAGCGCTTAAACGCGCTCGAAGACGGTGGTGATGCCTTGGCCAAGGCCCACGCACATGGTGGAGACACCGAAGGTGCCGCCGTTCTGCTTCATGACGTTGAGCAGGGTACCGGAGATACGGGCACCGGAACAACCGAAGGGGTGACCCAGGGCGATGGCGCCGCCGTGCAGGTTGACCTTCTCTTCCATCTTGTCGAGCAGCTTGAGGTCCTTCAGCACCGGCAGGGCCTGGGCGGCGAAGGCTTCGTTGAGCTCGACGAAATCGATGTCGGCCATGGTCAGACCGGCGCGCTTGAGCGCCTTCTGGGTGGACGGCACCGGGCCGTAACCCATGATCGCCGGATCCACACCGGCAACGGCCATGGCGCGAACCACGGCCATCGGCTGGATGCCGAGGTCCTGAGCGCGCTGGGCGCTCATGACGATCATGCAGGAAGCGCCGTCGGTGATCTGCGAGGAAGTACCCGCGGTCACGGTGCCGCCTTTCGGGTTGAACGCAGGCTTCAGGGTAGCCAGGCTCTCCAGCGTGGTCTCCGGACGGATGGTCTCGTCGTAGTCGAAGACTTTCAGGAAACCATTCTCGTCGTAGCCCTGCATCGGGATGATTTCATCCTTGAATTTGCCTTCGACGGTGGCCTTGTGCGCCAGACGGTGCGAACGCTCACCGAAGGCGTCCTGCTGCTCGCGGCTGATGCCGTGCATCTTGCCCAGCATTTCGGCGGTCAGGCCCATCATGCCGGACGCCTTGGCAGCGTACAGCGACAGGTGCGGGTTCGGATCGACGCCGTGCATCATGCCGACGTGGCCCATGTGCTCCACACCGCCGACGACGAACACGTCGCCGTTGCCGGTCTGGATCGCCTGCACGGCGGTGTGCAGGGCGCTCATGGACGAACCGCACAGACGGCTGACGGTCTGGCCGGCGCTGGTGTGCGGGATCTGGGTCATCAGCGACGCCATGCGCGCGATGTTCCAGCCCTGCTCCAGGGTCTGGTTGACGCAGCCCCAGATCACGTCCTCGACTTCAGCCGGGTCGATCTTGGCGTTGCGCTCCAGCACTTTGCTGATCAGGTGCGCGGACATGGTCTCGGCACGGGTGTTGCGGTGCATGCCGCCCTTGGAACGACCCATCGGGGTACGACCGAAGTCGACGATCACTGCATCTCTAGGATTCAGGCTCATAAATTCACTCTCGCTCTAGTCGTTGCGCGCTTAACCGAAGAACTTCTGGCCTTTGGCGGCCATTTCGCGAAGCTTGGCGGTCGGGTGGTACAGCGCGCCCAGGTCGGCGTACTTGTCGGCCAGGGCGACGAACTCGGCGACACCGATGGAATCGATGTAGCGCAGCGCACCGCCACGGAAGGGAGGGAAGCCGATGCCGTAGATCAGGCCCATATCGGCCTCGGCTGCGGTGTCGACGATGCCGTCTTCCAGGCAACGAACGGTTTCCAGGCACAGCGGGATCATCATGAAGTTGATGATGTCCTCGTCGGTGACTTCACGCTCTTCGACCACGATGGACTTGAGCAGCTCGTAAGCAGCCGGGTCGGAGACCTTCTTCGGCTTGCCGCGCTTGTCGGTCTCGTAGGCGTAGAAGCCCTTGCCGTTCTTCTGGCCCAGGCGGTTGGCGTCGTACATCACGTCGACGGCGGTCTTGCCTTCCACGGCCATGCGGTCCGGGAAGCCTTCGGCCATCACGTCACGGCCGTGGTGGCCGGTGTCGATGCCGACCACATCGGAGAGGTAGGCCGGGCCCATGGGCCAGCCGAACTTCTCCATGACCTTGTCGATGCGCACGAAGTCGACACCGAAGCCCAGCAGCTTGGAGAAGCCGCCGAAGTAGGGGAACAGCACGCGGTTGACCAAAAAGCCCGGGCAGTCGTTGACCACGATCGGGTTCTTGCCCATTTTCTTGGCGTAGGCAACGGTGGTGGCCACGGCCACTTCGCTGGACTTCTCGCCACGGATGACTTCCACCAGCGGCATCATGTGCACCGGGTTGAAGAAGTGCATGCCGACGAAGTTTTCCGGACGCTTGAGCGCCTGGGCCAGCAGGCTGATGGAGATGGTCGAGGTGTTGGAGGCCAGGATGGCGTCTTCACGCACCACGCCTTCCACCTCGGCCAGCACGATCTGCTTGACCTTGGGGTTCTCGACCACGGCTTCGACGACGATGTCGACGTTGCCGAAATCACCGTAGGACATGGTCGGACGGATGGCGTTGAGGGCTTCGGCCATCTTCGCCGGGGTCATGCGACCTTTCTCGACGCGCTTGCCGAGCAGCTTGGAAGCCTCGGTCAGGCCCATCTGGATACCCTCTTCGCGGATATCCTTCATCAGGATCGGGGTGCCCTTGGAGGCCGACTGGTAGGCGATGCCGCCGCCCATGATGCCGGCGCCGAGTACGGCAGCCAGTTTCACGTCGCGGGCGATTTCGTCGTGGTGCTTGGCCTTCTTCTTCAGCTCCTGATCGTTGAGGAACAGGCCGATCAAGCTCTCGGCGACCGAAGTCTTGGCCAGCTTGACGAAGCCGGCAGCCTCGACTTCCAGCGCCTTGTCGCGGCCGAAGTTGGCGGCCTTCTGGATGGTCTTGATCGCCTCGACCGGAGCCGGGTAATTCGGGCCGGCCTGGCCGGCGACGAAGCCCTTGGCGGTCTCGAAGCACATCATCTGCTCGATGGCGTTGAGCTTGAGCTTTTCCAGCTTGGGCTGACGCTTGGCCTTGTAGTCCAGCTCGCCGGAGATGGCGCGCTTGACCAGGTCCAGCGCGGCTTCCTTGAGTTTGGCGGGAGCGACGACGGCGTCGACGGCGCCTACCTTGAGGGCGTCGGCGGCGCGGTTTTCCTTACCGGAGGCGATCCACTCGACGGCATTGTCGGTACCGATCACGCGCGGCAGGCGCACGGTGCCGCCGAAGCCCGGGTAGATGCCCAGTTTGACTTCCGGCAGACCGATCTTGGCGGTCTCGCTCATCACGCGGTAGTCACCGGCCAGGCACATCTCGAAACCGCCGCCCAGGGCGATGCCGTTGATGGCGACCACGGTCGGCACGGCGAGGTCTTCGAAATCGCTGAAGATCTTGTTGGCTTCCAGGTTGCCAGCCACCAGCTCTGCGTCGGGCAGTTTGAAGTTGTCGACGAACTCGGTGATATCGGCACCGACGATGAACACGTCCTTGCCACTGGTGACAATCACGCCCTTGATCGAACCGTCGGCCTTGATCGCGTCGACGGAGGCGCGCAGCTCGTTGAGGGTAAGACGGTTGAATTTGTTGACGGACTCACCCTTGAGGTCGAAATTCAATTCGACGATGCCGCTCTCAAGAGCCTTAACCGTGATGGCTTTACCTTCGTAAATCATCAACTGATCTCCACGGTATGGAAGCTGAACAGTACACATCGGAGCCAACCGGCAGGCCAGCCCGCGGCAACGCCGCACGAGCATAGCCCCAATCGGTACGACACACCCGCCGACGCGATATTCGGGCTGCATATGGCGCGCCTAACAAGGCAAACGCTCAATTCATACGCCCGTTTGATTTGGGTGTGCACACCTTCGGGGAAAAGCCGGCGCTTGTCAATTGGCCTTCTTGCGCGGCGTGCGCATCCCCGGCGCAAACCCAGGCCCGCCGCGGCCTGGGCCAGGGCCGATAAACGCCATCGATAACGCACCATTGCGGCGCTTTAAGGCGCCCCGGCGGCCGACCGCCTGCGCCTAGCCAAATCCATGCGCTGCAGGTACAGTCGTCTCACTTTCGGCTGGCACAGCGCCATCCGGCTGCAATACCACAACAAATCGAGCCCCACGATGGGCCGCACGGAGTCCCCAATGTCGAGCCGCCGTTCGCTGGCATTTTCCCTGAGCGCCCTGCTCGTCTTCCTCTTCGCCTTCGTCTCGCCATCCCTGCTGGCCGCACCGACCGACGATCTGCTGCGCCTGCACCAGCTGCGCCTGGCCACGCAGAAGAGCCTCGGCGACTTCTATATGTACAACGGCATGGAGGGCGACCAGCGCTACGCACGGATGATCGGCGAATCGCTGCAGGAGGCCCAGGGCCACCTAGATGCCCTCGGCGAGATGCCCGGCGAGGGCGCCAAGGCCCTGCGCAGCCAGTGGCAGGGCGAATGGCAGGGCTACCGCGACGGCCTGCAGGCGCTAATGGAGGCCATGCGCAGCCAGGGCTACACCGACCTGCAGCCGGTCGCCGACCTGGCCGACAGCAACCAGCGGCTGATGGCCATTGCCCAGGAGCTGTACCAGAAAATCCAGCAGGAAAGCGGCTACAGCGTACCGACCTTGACCCAGCAGAGCCGCGAGCAGAGCCTGCTGATGCAGGGCATCGCCCTGGACTACGCCTCGCGCAGCGCCTCGATCGGCGGCAGTTTCTTCGGCGGCGGCGAGGAGCGCGCCATCGACGAGTTGGTCGGCGAGTTCGCCAGCAAGCTCGACGGGCTCAATCGCGCCCAGCAAAACACCCCGGAGATCAGCGCAGCTCTCGGCAGTATCGGCACCAAATGGCGCTATATCGAGAAATCCCTGCTGAACTACAACGAGAACAGCGTGCCCTTTCTGGTCAGCAAGTATTCCGACAGCATCATCGAAGGCTTGGAAGGCGTAGCCGCCCAGTACGCCGCCAACCAGCACTGATGCCACAGTTTTTCCGGCCTGCCTGGCCCGATTCAGGCCCGGTGCTCGCACCGGGCTTTTCTTTGTCCGCCCTCAGCCGGCACCCTGCCCGCCAGGCAAGGTCGTAACAATAAGCAGCCGCTTATCGGGCGCAATGGGGCCATACTTGCTGCAGAGCCATTCGTACCCTTAAGGAGGAGTTCACCATGCCCTACCAGCATATTCTGGTCGCCGTCGACCTGACCGAGGAATGCGACCCCGTGGTGGTTCGCGCACAGAAGCTGGCCAAGGCCAGCGGCGCCAAGATGTCCCTGGTGCATATCGTCGAGCCGATGGCCATGGCCTTCGGCGGGGACGTGCCGATGGACCTGTCGATGCTGCAGCAGCAGCAATTCGAGCAGGCGCGCGAACGTCTGAACAGCTTTACCGGCAAGTACCCGGAACTGACCGCGGATCAGCGCCACCTGGCCTACGGCCAGCCGCGCCAGGAAATCCATCGTCTGGCCGAGGAACAGGGCTGCGACCTGATCGTGGTCGGCAGCCACGGTCGCCACGGTCTGGCGCTGCTACTCGGCTCCACCGCCAACGACGTGCTGCACGGCGCGCCCTGCGACGTGCTCGCAGTGCGCTTGAAGAAAGCCGAAAAAAGCGCCTGAGACGTGAGTATGAGGAGCGCTCAGCGCTCCTCATACCGAGATAGCGTCACTCGAACGACTCGCCGGCACTCATGACCAGCGGGCGGATTTTCTGCAACTGAGTCTCCAGCGACACCGTCATGCTCGACGACATGGAGAAGAAGGTGAGGAAGGCCTTGAGGTTGGAATCGCCGTCGCAGGTGTCGTGGATGCGCTGCCAGAATGCCTGATTGACCAGCTTGAGCTGCTGGAACAGGCGCACCAGGCCCTTGAGCTCCCAGTCCGCCAGGCGTCCCTCGCGCATGTTGAAGTACTGCCGCGCCAGGTACAGCGACACCGCGCGCAGGATGAACTCCTGGTTGCTGGCGAACGGCAGGTGGTTCTGCGCCATGGGCTTGAGCCGCGCCAGCACCGGGCAGGCGCTGGTGGCCATGATCACCCCGAGCAGCGCGCGCAGGCCCTCTTCCAGGCCGACCTGCTTGGTGTACTCGCGCTCCGGCGTACGCACCCACACGCTGGCCTTCTTGAACGCCGGCAGGCCGCGGAAATCCTCGATCACCCGGTGCAGGTCGACCGCCGCCGGGCAATGGCTGAACTGCTCGCGACTGAGCGGGCAGTTGCTGCACTGTTGGTGTCCCAACCGGGTCCAGGCCGGGGCCTGCTGCGCCTGGGCGGGGTCGTATTCGCGGTTCAGCTCGATCCGGTAGCTGAACTGATGATTGTCGTCGAGGGTGATGCGGTACTCGATGGCCATGTCTGTGCGTTCCTTCGTTCAGCCTTCCAGCTCTGCCCAGCGCTCGAGCAACTTGTCCAAGTCCTTCTGCAAGTCGTCGAGGCGCGCCAATACTTCCGTGGTGGCCTGCACCGGCTGCTGGTAGAAGCCCGGATCGGCGATCCGCTCCTGCAACCCGGCCATTTCCTGCTCCAGGGCATCGATCTGCCCGGGAATCGCTTCCAGCTCGCGCTGCAGCTTGTAGCTGAGTTTCTTCTTCGCCGGCTCGGCGCTCTCCTGCACCGGGGCGACTGCCGCCGGGGCCGGCGCTTCGACTATGGCAGTGGCCAGTTCGGCTTTGCCGGACTTGCTTTCACCCACACCGAGCAGACGCGGCGAACCGCCCTGGCGCAGCCAGTCCTGGTAGCCGCCGACGTATTCGCGCACCTTGCCTTCGCCCTCGAACACCAGGGTGCTGGTGACCACGTTGTCGAGAAAAGCACGGTCGTGGCTGACCATCAGCACGGTGCCGGGGAAGTTAAGCAGCACTTCTTCGAGCAGTTCCAGGGTTTCCACGTCCAGGTCGTTGGTCGGTTCGTCCAGCACCAGTAGGTTGGCCGGCTTGCTGAACAGCTTGGCCAGCAACAGTCGTGCCCGTTCGCCGCCGGACAGCGCCTTGACTGGCGTGCGCGCGCGCTGCGGGCTGAACAGGAAGTCGCCCAGGTAGCTCAGCACGTGACGGCTCTGGCCGTCGATACTGATGAAATCGCGGCCTTCGGCGACGTTGTCGATCACGGTTTTTTCCGGCTCGAGCTGGTGACGCAATTGGTCGAAATACGCCACTTCCAGTTTGGTGCCGACTTCGATGCTGCCGCTGCTGGGCTGCAGGTCGCCGAGCAGCAGCTTGAGCAGCGTGGTCTTGCCGGTGCCGTTGGCGCCGAGCAGGCCGATGCGGTCGCCGCGCTGCAGCACCATGGAGAAATCCTTGACCAGGAAAGGGCCCCCGGCATGGGCGAAACTGACGTTTTCCGCCAGCATCACCTGCTTGCCGGACTTGTCCGCGGTTTCCAGGGCGATGTTCGCCTTGCCCTGACGTTCGCGGCGCTCGGCACGCTCGGCACGCATCGCCTTGAGTGCGCGCACGCGGCCCTCGTTGCGGGTGCGACGGGCCTTGATGCCCTGGCGAATCCACACCTCTTCCTGGGCCAGGCGCTTGTCGAACAGGGCGTTGGCGGTTTCTTCGGCCGCCAGTTGCTGCTCCTTGTGCACCAGGAAGCTGGCGTAGTCGCCGTTCCAGTCGATCAGGCCGCCGCGGTCCAGTTCGAGGATGCGCGTGGCCAGGTTCTGCAGGAAGGAACGGTCGTGGGTGATGAACAGCACCGCGCCGCCGAAATCCTTCAGTGCCTCTTCCAGCCAGGCGATGGCGCCGATGTCCAGGTGGTTGGTCGGTTCGTCGAGCAGCAGCAGATCCGGCTCGGAAACCAGCGCCTGGGCCAGCAGCACGCGCCGGCGCCAGCCACCGGAGAGTTCGGCCAGGGTCTTGTCGGCCGGCAGTTGCAGGCGGCTCAGGGTGCTGTCGACCAGTTGCTGCAGGCGCCAGCCGTCTTTGGCTTCCAGCTCCTGCTGCACGTGCATCAGTTGCTCGAGGTCGTCATCGCCGTGGATGTTCTGCGCCAGATGGTGATAGCGCGCCAGCAGCTCGCCGACCCCGGCCAGCCCCTCGGCCACCACGTCGAACACCGTGCGCTCGTCGGCGCGCGGCAGCTCCTGCGGCAACTCGCCGATCTTCAGCCCCGGCGCCCGCCAGATTTCGCCGTCATCAGCCATCTGCTCGCCCTTGACCAGCTTGAGCATGCTCGACTTGCCGGTACCGTTGCGACCGATGATGCACACCCGCTCGCCCCGTGCGATCTGCCAGGACACCCCGTCGAGCAGGGGCATGGCGCCATAGGCGAGGGATACATCGGCGAACTTGAGCAGGGTCATGGGCTTCTCCAGAAACAGGCGGCGCATTCTACCCGAGTTGTCCGGCGCTCTGTTGCCACATATGTCCGCCGAGCGCGCCGGCATTCACCGCGCCCCGGCGAACGGCTAAGCTAGAGCCATGCAACGAACGGAACCCGTTGCCCCCTCACCTGCTTGCCCTGGAAATGCCATGCGCGGTCGCCTTCTTTCTGTAGTTTCCTGCCTGATCCTCACCACTGCCGGCCTGGCCAGCGCCGAAGCCGCCAACCTGACGCAACAGCGCCAGTACTACGACGAGGCCAAGCGCGCCCTGGCCAAGGGCGACAGCGGTCCCTACCGCCGCTACCAGGCCGCGCTGCGCGACTACCCGCTGACGCCCCACCTGGCCTACGACGAGCTGACCCACCGGCTCAAGTCGGCGAGCAACGCCGAGATCGAGAAGTTCCTCGCCGAGCATGGCGACCTGCCCCAGGCCAGCTGGATGAAGCTGCGCTGGCTGCGCTGGCTGGCCGAACGCGGCGACTGGCAGCCCTTCCTCGCCCACTACGACCCGGCGCTCAATTTCACCGAGCTGGACTGCCTCTATGGCCAGTACCAGCTGAGCCACGGCCTGATCGCCGAAGGCAATGCCACCGCGGAGAAGCTGTGGCTGGTGGGCAAGTCGCAGCCCAATGCCTGCGATCCGCTGTTCGCGCGCTGGGCGGCAGCCGGCCAGCTCACCGAACAACGCCGCTGGCAACGCACCAAACTGGCGGTGGAAGCCGGCAACTACGGCCTGGCCAACCACCTGAGCAAGAACATGCCGACCCTCGGCGCGCACGCCAAGCTGCTGGTCGAGGTGGCGCAGAAGCCGCAGCTGCTCAAGCAGACCGCGCGTTTCGCCCCGGCCGACGCCGCCATGGCCGACGTGGTCGGCCTCGGCCTGCGCCGTCTGGCCCGGCAGAGCCCCGAGGACGCCCTGAGCCTGCTCGACAGCTACGCCCAGCGCATGAAGTTCTCCCAGGACGAACAGGTGGCCATCGCCCGGCAGATCGGCCTGACCCTGGCCAAGCGCTTCGACATGCGCGGCCTGCAGGTGATGGCCAAGTACGACCCGGAGCTGCGCGACAACACCGTCAGCGAGTGGCGCGCCCGTCTGCTGCTGCGTCACGGCCGCTGGGACGAGGCTCATCAGCTGACCCAGCGCATGCCGGCCGACCTGGCCAGCAGCAACCGCTGGCGCTACTGGAACGCGCGCAGCCTGCAGCTGGCACAACCGAACAGCCAGCAGCCGGCCGTGCTCTACCAGGCCCTGGCCAAGGAGCGCGACTTCTACGGCTTCATGGCCGCCGATCAGGTCAAGGCGCCCTACCAGCTGAACAACAAGCCGCTGGCGCTCGATCCGAAGACGGTGCAGAAGGTGCGCAACACCGCCGGCATCCGCCGCGCCATGGAATTTCACGATCGCGGCCAGATCGTCGACGGCCGCCGCGAGTGGTACCACGTCAGCCGCCTGTTCAGCCGCGACGAACTGGTGGCCCAGGCCCGCCTGGCCTACGAGATGCAGTGGTATTTCCCGGCCATCCGCACCATCAGCCAGGCGCAGTACTGGGACGACCTGGAGGTGCGCTTCCCCATGGCCCACCGCGACCAGCTGGTGCGCGAAGCCAAGCGCCGCGAGCTGCATTCGAGCTGGGTATTCGCCATCACCCGCCAGGAAAGCGCGTTCATGGCCGACGCCCGCTCCCACGTCGGCGCCATGGGCCTGATGCAACTGATGCCGGCCACCGCCAAGGAAACCGCGCGCAAGTTCGGCATCCCCCTGGCGTCGCCGCAGCAGGCGCTCAACCCGGACACCAATATCCAGCTCGGCGCGGCCTACCTGAGCCAGGTGTACGGCCAGTTCAACGGCAACCGCGTCCTCGCCTCGGCCGCCTACAACGCCGGGCCCGGCCGCGTGCGCCAGTGGCTGCGTGGCGCCGACCACCTGAGCTACGACGTCTGGGTGGAGAACATCCCGTTCGACGAAACCCGCCAGTACGTGCAGAACGTGCTGTCCTACTCGGTGATCTACGGTCAGAAGCTCGACGCGCCGCACCCGCTGGTGGCCTGGCACGAGCGCTATTTCGACGATCAGTGAGAGGCGATCCCCTCGGCCGGCCGCGCCGCGCGCAGCTGACCGAGGGTCTGCTGCGCATCGCGCGACCCTGCCGGCGTTACTCCAGCACCTCGACCGGCATACCGACCTGCAATTCGCCGACGCCGCGCGGCAGCAGGTTCTGCCCGAAGTACACCTGGCCATCGCGCTCGCGGTAGGTCTTCAGCGTGCTCAGCGGTTCGCGGTCGGCGCTGCGCTCGCCGGTGTGCGGGTCCACAGTGGTGAGGATGCAGCGCGAGCAGCCCTTGGCCACCTCGAACTCCACCGCGCCGATGCGGATGCGCTTCCACTCGTCCTCGGCATAGGCTTCGCTGCCGGTGACCACCAGGTTGGGGCGAAAACGCAGCATCGACAGCGGCCGGCCGACCCGCGCCGCCAGGTCGTCCAGCGACGCCTGGCCGATCAGCAGCAGCGGAAAACCGTCGGCGAAGGCCACCCGATCACCCGGCTCGGCATAGGCGGTGTCGACCTGGCGCGTGCGCGTATCCGGCACCTGCACCAGACGACAGGCACGGCCCAGCAGCGCGCTAAGCCAATCGGCGGCCGCATCGCCGGCATCCGGCACGCGCAGGCTGTCGCGCCAGACCGTCACGCCGCGCAGATCCTGCTCGGGGTCGGGCAGCGCCACGGCCAGATCGGCGCAACCCGGCGCGCTCAGGGTCAGGCCGCCGCGGGCGTCGTACAGGGCGCCGAGCTGGCTCATCTGCGGCAGCAGGCGCTGGGTGATAAAGCGCCCGCTCTCGGCTTCGACTACCATCCAGCGACGGTCGCCATGCAGGCCCAGGCCGTCCACGGCGCTGCGCTGCAGCACTTCGCCACGACCGGATTTGAGCGGATAGCGGTACAACTGCGAGAGACTCAACATGCGCCAGCTTCCTGTTTCGCAAAACGCCCTTATACGAGTTGCCGGCGGCGCTCACAAGTCCGCCGCCGCGATCCTCCTGGCGGCGATGCTGGGCGGCTGCAGCGGCAGCCCGCCGAGCGAGCTGGGGGTGCGCGACGGTCGCCTGGCGCCCTGCCCGGCCTCGCCCAACTGCGTCAACAGCCAGGCCAGCGACGAGCAACATGCCATAGCGCCGCTGGCGCTGCGCGGCAGCCCGGAGGAAACCCGAAGACGCCTGCTGCAGCTGTTGGCGGACGAGCCGCGGGTACGCCTGGTGGTGCAGGAGGACGACTATCTGCGCGCGGAATTCACCAGCCGGGTGCTGCGCTTCGTCGACGACGTGGAGTTCCTCATCGAGCCGCAGACGGTGCAGGTGCGCTCCGCCTCGCGCCTGGGGCATTCGGATCTGGGGGTCAACCGCGAGCGGGTGGAGCATCTGCGCCAGCGCCTGGCGCAACAGCCCTAGGGTTCAGCTCGGTTCGTCCAGCGCCAGGCGCTGGCGGATCACGTCCACCAGCTTGTCCGGCTGGAACTTGGAGAGGAAGTTGTCGCAGCCGACCTTCTTCACCATGGCATCGTTGAAGCTGCCCGACAGCGAGGTGTGCAGCACCACATGGAGGTCGCGCAGGCGCGGGTCGTTGCGGATCTCGCTGGTCAGGCGGTAGCCGTCCATTTCCGGCATTTCCGCGTCGGTGAAGATCATCAGCAGCTTGTCGGTCATCACCTCGCCGCTGTCGGCCCACTTCTTCAGCAGATTCAGCGCCTTGAGGCCATCGCTGGCCATATGCATGCGGATGCCCAGCTGCGACAGGGTATCGCGCAGCTGACTCAGGGCCACGCTGGAGTCGTCCACCAGCAGCACCTCGCGACCACGGGCCTTCTCCAGCAGCGGGTCGGCGAGTTTCTCGGCGGAAACCTTAGTGCTCATCGGCACGATCTCGGCCAGCACCTTCTCCACGTCGATGACCTCGACGATCTGCTCCTCGACCTTGGTGATGGCGGTCAGGTAGTGCTGGCGCCCGGCGCCCCCGGGCGGCGGCTGGATCGACTCCCAGTTGAGGTTGAGGATGCGGTCGACGCTGCCGACCAGAAAGGCCTGCACCGAGCGGTTGTACTCGGTGACGATGATGGTGCTGCGCTCGTCCGGCACCAGCGGACGCATGCCGATGGCCTGGGACAGGTCGATCACCGGCAGGGTCTGGCCGCGCAGGTTGACCACGCCGCAGACGAAGGGGTGGCGCTGCGGCATCAGGGTCAGCTTGGGCAGCTGCAGCACCTCCTGCACCTTGAACACGTTGATCGCGAACAGCTGGCGCCCGGCCAGGCGGAACATGAGGATTTCCAGGCGGTTCTCACCGACCAGCTGGGTGCGTTGATCTACTGAATCGAGGATGCCGGCCATTGCGCGCTCCTGAGGGGTTAAGGCGAGTCTAGCGTCAGGTTATCGGCCGCGCGCGCTGCCGCTGAAGCGCTGCTGGCGTAGCGCCGTCATGCCTGAGCCGCCCTTAGCCGCCAAGCAAGGGCGAATCGGCCGGCAGGTGCAGGCGCAACGCCGCGGCCACCGCGCGAAAGCGCAGGCCGCGGCTCTCCAGCGGCTCGCCGTCGAGATTGAGGTCGAGCCCTTCGGCCGCCTCCACCTC
The DNA here is from genome assembly GCF_000465935.2 of Pseudomonas sp. EGD-AK9. Taxonomy (NCBI): domain Bacteria; kingdom Pseudomonadati; phylum Pseudomonadota; class Gammaproteobacteria; order Pseudomonadales; family Pseudomonadaceae; genus Pseudomonas; species Pseudomonas sp. EGD-AK9. The sequence continues at coordinate 346 of NZ_AVOF01000329.1, read as the reverse complement.
CAGCCAGGGCACGCGGGCACCGATGGCCACGCTCTGCAGGCCGTTGATGCCGCCGGACAGCAGCGTAGCGAGGGTGCCGACCACATCCTGCGCCGCCGGCACTATGCACACGTCGAGCAGGCCGTCGTCAGCCAGGGCATCGGGGCACAGCAGGTGGCCGCCGCCGGCCTGCCGGCCGTTGCCGATGCCCAGGGCGAGAAAGTCGCCCTCCCAGGCGAAACCCGGCGCCTGGAAACGGCCGAAGGCCGAACGCACCTCGGAAAAGCGGCTGAGCCCGGTGAGGAAATAGGCGGCGCCGCCAAGCACCTTCTTCAGTTCCTCCGAGGTGTTGGCGGTGACGTTGGAG
>NZ_AVOF01000328.1:0-3552 GCF_000465935.2 Pseudomonas sp. EGD-AK9 | reverse complement strand
GCTGCGCCAGGCCACCGCCAGCGACGACGTCGGCCAGCACGCCGGCGTGCGCGTGCCCTTCCCCGGCGCACGCCTGGCCGACTACCAGGATGCCCTGACCCAGGCCGCCGCGAGCGATGCCGATATCCTCGCCCTGGTGCTGTTCGGCGAGGACCTGGTGCGCGCCATGCGCATCGCCAAGGACCTGGGCCTGACCGAGCGCATGCAGGTCATCGCGCCGAACCTGACCCAGAGCATGGTCGAGCAGGCCGGCCCGGACCTGATGCAGGGCGTGATCGGCACCGAACCCTGGACCTGGCGCGTGCCGGCGCTGGAGAAATCCGCCCGCGGCGAAGCCTTCGTCGCCGCCTTCAAGGCGCGCTACCAGATGTACCCCTCGAGTTCCGCCGCCTCGGCCTACAGCATCGTCCAGCAGTGGGCCGATGCCGCCAAGCGTGCCAATAGCCTGGATAGCGAGGCGCTGATCAAGGCGCTGGAAGGCCACCGCTACAGCCTGCTGAAGGACGAACAGCAGTGGCGCGCCTTCGATCACCAGAACCTGCAGACGGTCTACGCGGTGCGGGTCAAGCCGCGCGATGAGGTGCTCAAGGACCCGCTCAAGCAGGACTACTTCGAAATCGTCGACCGCCTCGACGCCGACACCGCGCTGCCCAATCTGGCGCAGTGGCAGGCCGAGCGCCGCGCCGGCGGCCAACCTTTGACATTGCAATGAGGCGCCATGGACTTCGAACTCAGTGACGAACAACGCCTGCTCACCGACAGCGCCCGCGCCTTCGCCGCGCGGGAGCTGGCGCCGCACGCCGGCGACTGGGACCGCGACCACCACTTCCCGCTGCCGGTGATCCGCCGCGCCGCCGAGCAGGGCTACCTGGCCCTGTACCTCAAGGAGGAGGACGGCGGCCTGGGCCTGTCGAGGCTGTCCAGTTCGCTGATCTTCGAACAGCTGGCCGCCGGCTGCGTGGCCACCACCGCCTACCTGACCATCCACAATATGGCCTCGTGGATGTTGGCGAGCTTCGCCGACGACGCCCTGAAGGCGCAGTACCTGCCCGGGCTGATCGACGGCCGCCTGCTGGCCTCCTACTGCCTGACCGAGCCGGACGCCGGCTCCGACGCCGCCCACCTGCGCACCCGTGCGCGGCGCGATGGCGACGATTACCTGCTCGACGGCAGCAAGTGCTTTATCTCCGGCGCGGGATCGACCGATGTGCTGATCGTCATGGCGCGCACCGGCGAGGACGGCGCCAAGGGCATCTCCTGCTTCCTGGTGCCGGCCGACGCCGCCGGCATCCGCTACGGACGCAACGAGGACAAGATGGGCTGGCGCGCCCAGCCGACCCGCACCATCGCCTTCGACGGCGTGCGCATCCCCGCCGGCAACCGCATCGGCCCGGAGGGCCAGGGCTTCGTCTACGCCATGCAGGGCCTGGACGGCGGCCGCCTGAACATCGCCAGCTGCTCGCTCGGCGCGGCCCAGGCGGCGCTGCAGCAGAGCCTGCACTACGTGGAAGAGCGCAAGCAGTTCGGCAAGCCACTGGCCGAATTCCAGGCGCTACAGTTCAAGCTGGCCGATATGCTCACCGAGCTGACCGCCAGCCGGCAGATGGTGCGCCTGGCCGCGGACAAGCTGGACCGGCACCACGCCGAGGCCAGCCTGTACTGCGCCATGGCCAAGCGCTTCGCCACCGACCAGTGTTTCGCCATCTGCAACGAGGCGCTGCAGCTGCACGGCGGCTACGGTTACCTGAGCGACTATCCGCTGGAGCGCTGGGTGCGCGACAGCCGCGTGCACCAGATACTGGAAGGCACCAACGAGATCATGCGGGTGATCGTCGCCCGCCGCCTGCTGCAGCAGGGCGGCATGCTCGATCGCCTGCTGTGACCGCTTTATCCCCTCTCCCCGGGGGAGAGGGGAACATCATTTAAGAGGACCCTTATGAGCACCGCCATCGAAGCCTACAAGCCCGGCATCTTCGACCTGACCCACAAGCTCACCGTGGAAAAGCACGGCCACACCGCGCTGATCACCATCAACCACCCGCCGGCCAACACCTGGGACCGCGACTCGCTGATCGGCCTCAAGCAGCTGGTCGAGCACCTCAACCGCGACGACGACATCTACGCCCTGGTGGTGACCGGCCAGGGGCCGAAGTTCTTTTCCGCCGGCGCCGACCTGAACATGTTCGCCGACGGCGACAAGGCGCGCGCCCGCGAGATGGCGCGGCGCTTCGGCGAGGCCTTCGAGACCCTGCGCGACTTCCGCGGGGTGTCCATCGCCGCGATCAACGGCTACGCCATGGGCGGCGGCCTGGAATGCGCGCTGGCCTGCGATATCCGCATCGCCGAACGCCAGGCGCAGATGGCCCTGCCCGAGGCCGCGGTGGGCCTGCTGCCCTGCGCCGGCGGCACCCAGGCGCTGCCCTGGCTGGTGGGCGAAGGCTGGGCCAAGCGCATGATCCTCTGCGGCGAACGTATCGACGCCGAAACCGCCCTGCGCATCGGCCTGGTGGAACAGCTGGTGGACAGCGGCGAGGCCCGTGGCCATGCCCTGCTGCTGGCGGCCAAGGTGGCGCGACAGAGTCCGGTGGCGGTGCGCACCATCAAGCCGCTGATCCAGGGCGCGCGCGAGCGCGGCCCGAACACCTGGCTGGCGGAGGAGCGCGAGCGCTTCGTCGACCTGTTCGACGCCGACGACACCCGCGAAGGGGTCAACGCCTTCCTCGAGAAGCGCGACCCGCAGTGGCGCAACAAATGATTCGTGGCACCGTAATCGGCCAGGCCCGTAGGGTGGATGTCGCTTCTTACATCCACCAGAACCGCCCCGCCCTAAGCTGGAAACCTGTATGAACCTGCACTTCGAAGAACACCCCAGCCTGCATGGCTACCGCATCGGCATCGCCAGCCTGGATGCCGAGAAGAGCCTCAATGCCCTGTCGCTGCCGATGATCGAGGCGCTGGATGCGCGCCTGAAGGCCTGGGCCATCGATCCCGAAATCGCCTGCGTGCTGCTGCGCGGCAACGGGCCCAAGGCCTTCTGCGCCGGCGGCGACGTGGTGCAGCTGGTGCAGCAGTGCCGCGAACACCCCGGCGAGGTGCCGCCGCTGGCGCGGCGCTTCTTCGCCGACGAATACCGCCTCGACCACCGCATCCACAGCTATCCCAAGCCGCTGATCTGCTGGGCCCACGGCCACGTGCTGGGCGGCGGCATGGGCCTGATGCAGGGCGCGGCGATCCGCATCGTCACCCCCAGCAGCCGCCTGGGCATGCCGGAAATCAATATCGGCCTGTACCCGGACGTCGGCGGCAGCTGGTTCCTCGCCCGCCTGCCGGGCAGGCTCGGCCTGTTCCTCGGTCTCAGCGCCGCCAGCATCAACGCCCGCGACGCGCTGGATCTGAACCTGGCCGACCGTTTCCTCCGCGACGAGCAGCAGGACGCCCTGATCGAAGGCCTGGTGCAACTCAACTGGCGGGAGCACGCCGCGCAGCAGCTGCACAGCCTGCTGCGCGCGCTGGAACGCGAGGCGCGCGGCGAGCTGCCGCAGGCGCAGTGGC
>NZ_AVOF01000327.1:0-3553 GCF_000465935.2 Pseudomonas sp. EGD-AK9 | reverse complement strand
GCGCCGTGCTGGTGGTCTCGGCGCACTGGGAAAGCGATCGCCTGCAACTGACCAGTGCCGAACGCCCGCAAACCTGGCACGACTTCGGCGGATTTCCGCCCGCCCTGTATGCCGTGCAGTACCCGGCCCCCGGCGCGCCTGCGCTGGCGGCAGAGATTGCCCAGCGCCTGAGCGATGCCGGCTTGCCCGCCGCGCTCGACCCGCAGCGCCCCTTCGATCACGGCGCCTGGGTGCCACTGTCGTTGCTGTACCCGGCCGCCGATATCCCCGTGCTGCAACTGTCGCTGCCCAGCCAGCTCGGCCCCGAGCTGCAGACCCGCATCGGCCGCGCCCTGGCCGGTTTGCGCGCCGAAGGCGTGCTGCTGATCGGCTCCGGCAGCATCACCCACAACCTCGGCGAACTCGACTGGCGCGCCGGCCCCGGGGTCGCCACCCCCTGGGCCAGGGAGTTTCGCGACTGGATGGTGGCCCAACTCGAAGCCGACGACGAAGACGCCCTGCACCGCTACCGCCAGTTGGCGCCGCACGCCGCGCGCAATCACCCCACGGACGAGCACCTGCTGCCGCTGTTCTTCGCCCGCGGCGCCGGCGGCGCCTTCAAGCTGGAGCATGCCGGCTTCACCTATGGAGCGCTAGGCATGGATATCTACCGCTTCGGCTGAACCGGCGCACAGGGCCTTGCCCGGATATCGGCGCGCTCAACCCGGGCTACGCGCCTGGCAAGCCCATCGGCCCCGGATTGCATCCGGGCTACAGGCCAGAAACGAAAAAGCCCCGCACTTGGCGGGGCTTTTCGTTTATCGCTGCGCGATCAATCCTCGCGGTAGCGGCGCAGCTTCAGGGCCTTGCCGGCAACGCGGGTGTCCTTGAGCTTGCCGAGCAGGCGATCCAGGCCATCTTCCGGCAGCTCGACCAGGCTGAAGGTCTCGCGGATCTGGATACGGCCGATGGCTTCGCGAGCCAGGCCGCCCTCGTTGAGGATGGCGCCGAGCAGGTTCTTCGCGGCGATACCGTCGCGCGTGCCCAACGCGGTACGGCAGCGCACGCGACCTTCGGTCAACGGCAGCGGCGCGCGACGTTCGCGGTACTCACCGCGCTCAGTGCTGCGCTCGCCATCACGCTCACGACGCTCGCGCGGCGCACCACCGGCGCCCGGCACCAGCGGCTGCTCGCGCTCGACACTGGCCAGATCCAGGGCCTGGCCGTTGGTCGCCTTGCGCAACAGGGCGGCGGCCAGCGCGCGCGGGCTGCAGCCGATTTCGGCGGTCAGGCGGTCGAGCAGCTCGCCATGACTGGCTTCGGCATCGGCCACCAGCGGCGCCAGGCTGCTGGTGAGCTTCTTGATCCGCGCATCCAGCACCTGCTGGGCGTTCGGCAGCTTGACTTCGCCGACCTTCTGCCCGGTGACGCGCTCGATCACCTGCAACATGCGGCGCTCGCGCGGGGTCACCAGCAGCAGCGCGCGACCGGTACGGCCGGCACGACCGGTGCGGCCGATACGGTGCACGTAGGATTCCGGGTCATAGGGCATGTCGACGTTCATCACGTGAGTGATGCGCGGCACGTCGAGGCCGCGGGCGGCCACGTCGGTGGCGATGACGATATCCAGGCGGCCGTCCTTGAGCGAGTCGATCACCCGCTCACGCTGGTTCTGGGCGATGTCACCGTTCAGCGCGGCGGCCTTGTAGCCCTTGGCTTCCAGCGCGGCGGCGAGGTCCAGGGTGGCCTGCTTGGTACGCACGAAACCGATCAGCGCATCGAACTCCTCGACTTCCAGCAGGCGCAGTACGGCGGCGTGCTTCTGGTCGGCGTGGACCATCAGGTGCGCCTGCTCGATGGCAGTCACGGTCTGGGTCTTGGAGGCGATCTTGATGTGCTGCGGGTTACGCAGGTGCTTCTCGGCGATGGCGCGGATCGAGTGCGGCAGGGTCGCGGAGAACAGCACGCTCTGGCGGCTTTCCGGCATGGCTTCGAAGATCACTTCGAGGTCGTCCATAAAGCCCAGCTTGAGCATCTCGTCAGCCTCGTCGAGCACCAGGTACTGGATGGTCGACAGCACTTTCTCGTCGCGACGCAGGTGGTCGACCAAACGGCCCGGGGTGGCCACGATGACCTGCGCGCCCTGGCGGATGGCCTTGAGCTGCGGGCCCATGGGCGCGCCGCCGTAGACGGCGACCACGTTCAGGCCGGGCATCTGCTTGGAGTAGGTTTCGAAGGCGGTGGCCACCTGCAGGGCCAGCTCGCGGGTCGGGGCGAGGATCAGCACCTGCGGCTCGCGCTTGGCCGGGTCGACCTTCGACAGCAGCGGCAGGGCGAAGGCGGCGGTCTTGCCGGTGCCGGTCTGCGCCTGGCCGATCATGTCGTGGCCGGCGAGGATCACCGGAATGGCCTGCGCCTGGATCGGCGAGGGCTCTTCGTAACCGACGGCGGTCAGAGCGGCGAGAATATTGGGGTGAAGTCCGAGCGCGGCGAAGCCGCCGATTTCCTGGGTCATGGGTCTGCCTCTAGTGCATCCGCAAAGACCCATGTTCCAAAGCTGCGCATGCCGTGTAAGACCTTGTGGGTCACCCTGGCAGCCTGGTTCGGCGGGGATTTGCGAAGACGTGATGAAAAGTGAATCGTCAAGGATAGTCCGCTGCGGGACTGGCTGCCGAAGTCGAGCTTCGGGCGAATTGCGCTACCTGAACGTGGCCAGAGAATTGGCCGGCGCGCACTATACCGGAAATTCCTGACGCGGGTGGCGGTTTTTGCAGTTTCCCCGGCCGTGCGCTGCCAAACGGTCGCCGCCATGGACAAGCGCGCGGCGGCCGGCTATATCCCTGCGACCTCCTCCACGAGCCAAGGATCATCCTCATGACCTCCTCCGACCGCGGCCGCGTCAGCCGCGAAAAACGCGGCCACATCCTGCTGCTCGGCCTCGACCGGGTGGCCAAGCGCAATGCCTTCGACCTCGACATGCTCGACGACCTGTGCCTGGCCTACGGCGAGTTCGAGCGCGACGACGAGGCGCGCGTGGCGCTGGTGTTCGCCCATGGCGAGCACTTCACCGCCGGCCTCGACCTGGCCAAGGTGGCCGCCCAGTTCGCCGCCGGCTGGCAGATTCCCGCGGGCGGCTGCGACCCCTGGGGCGTGTTCGGCGGACCGCGGGTGAGCAAGCCGGTGCTGCTCGCGGTGCAGGGCTACTGCTACACCATCGGCATCGAGCTGATGCTGGCCGCGGACATCAACCTGTGCGCCAGCAACACCCGCTTCGCCCAGATGGAGGTGCAGCGCGGCATCTTCCCCTTCGGCGGCGCCACCCTGCGCCTGCACCAGCAGGCCGGCTGGGGCAACGCCATGCGCTGGCTGCTCACCGGCGACGAGTTCGACGCTCACGAGGCCTATCGCCTGGGGCTGGTGCAGGAGGTGCTGGCCAGCGAGGAACTGCTGCCCAAAGCGTTGCGCCTGGCCGAACGTATCGCCGCGCAGGCGCCGCTGGGCGTGCGCGCCACCCTGGCCTCGGCGCGCCTTGGTTGCCTGCCCAGGCGCTGGATCGGCGGCCAGGTGCCATGCC
>NZ_AVOF01000326.1:0-3565 GCF_000465935.2 Pseudomonas sp. EGD-AK9 | reverse complement strand
GCATCGCCGGCCAGGGGCGGCGAGACGAACGCGCCGCGCTCGCCCTTGTCGACGCGCAGACGCAGCTCGCCGGCCTCATCACGGTGCAGGCTGAAGGCGTAGCGCTCGCCGGCCAGGTAGGTCTGGCGCAGGTGGTAGCGCTGCACCTGCTCGAAGCTCAGCAGGTTGCTGCCGCTGTAGTTGGTGAAGCCGATGCCCACGGTGTACAGCAGCGGGAAGATGACGAACACCAGCATGCCCGCCAGCGCCGGGTAGATATAGCGATGGGCGTAGGCACGGCGACTGATGAACACGTAACTGGCGATGCCGGTGACCACCAGCCCGAGCAGGGCGAAGGCCAGCTGCTGCTGGGCGTAGAGCGCCACCACCAGGTACAGCGCCAGCGCATTGAACAGGCCCCACAGGCTCCAACGCAGGCCGGCACGCAGGGATGGCAGGGAAAACAGCTTCATGGGCGTAGCGGCCACGGCGGCGGAAAGATTGACGACGGACATCAGGGTTATAGCCTCGGAGCGGGGCCGCCGCCGACGCCAGGCGTCGACGGCGACCGGATTTCACTTGGCAATGCGCTTGGCAGCGTCGTCCAGCGCGGCGTCCACGGTCTGCCGACCGGAGGTGATGTTGCTCAGCGCCGGCGCCATGGCCGACCAGAAGGCACCCATCTCCGGCACGTTGGGCATCGGCTGGCCGAGCTGGGCGTTGTCGAAGGTGGCCTTGATCAGCGGGTCGCTGGCCAGCTCGGCCATATAGGCCTTGTTCGGCACCGCGCCGAGCGGCACGTCGGCACTCATGGTCTTGAGCCCCTCGACCTGCAGCAGGTAGTTCTCGAGGAACTCCACGGCCAGCGCCTGGTTGGGGCTGGCGGCGTTCAGCGCGGCGGCCATCACCCCGCTGAAGGGCCGGCTGGGGGCGTCGCCGACCGCGGGAATCGGCGCCACGCCGAAGTCGATGCCGCTCTTTCTGGCGTTGGCCCAGGCCCAGGGACCGCTGATGAACATGGCCGACTCGCCCTTGTTGAAGGCCGCCTCGGCGACGCTGTAGTCGGCGCCCTTGGGCATCACCCCGGCGTCGATCAGTGCCTTGAGGGTGGCCGCGCCCTGCTTGGCGCCGGCGCTGTTGACCCCGGTGCGGCGGGTGTCGTAACCGCCCTCGGCGGCGGCGAAGGCGTAGCCGCCGTTGGCGGCCAGCAGCGGCCAGGTGAAGTAGGTGTTGTTGTAGTCCCAGAGGATGGCGCGCTTGCCGGCCTTGGCCAGCTCGGCGTTGAGCGCCAGCACCTCGTCGAAGCTGGCCGGCGGAGTCGGCACCAGCGCCTTGTTGTAGAGCAGACCGATGGCCTCCACCGCCATAGGGTAGCCCCACAGCTTGCCGCCGTAGGTCACCGCGTCCCAGGCGAAATCCTCTATCTCGCCCTGGGTCTTGGCACTGGGGGTGATCGGCGAGATCAGCCCGCTCTGCGCCCATTCGCCGAGGCGGTCGTGGGCCCAGATGAAGATGTCCGGGCCGTTGCCGGTGGCGGCGGCCTGCTGGAACTTGTCGGTGGCGCTGTCCGGATGGGCCACCTCGACGGCGATGCCGGTGTCGGCGGTGAAACGCTCACCGACCTTGGCCAGGCCCTTGTAACCCTTGTCGCCGTTGATCCAGATGACCAGCTTGCCCTCCTCGATGGCGGCCTGGGCCGGCAGGGAATGGCTCAGGGTGGCGGCAAGGCCGATGGCGACTGCGCTGAGCAGCGTCTTGTTCATGTCTTGTTGTCCTCGTGGCTTCTTGTTTTTGATCCACAACCGCGGCGAGCCGGTGAGCGCTCTGCCAGCCCGGTCATCCTCGACCGAAAGGGCAAGCGCCACATCCTCCCCGGTCGCGCTCTCGAGGGCGTAGAAGCGGGGGCGTAGTCTGCCAGCGCCTCCCTGAAAAAAGTATGCACCCCTGCCCCTTCTGCGCCTGTCACGCAGACCGGCGGCGCGCTGCAATGCTGGCCTCCCTCCTCGCCTCAGGGTATCGCCATGACCCCGCAACAACAGCGTCGCCAAAGCCAGCTGGCCTTCGCCGCCAGCGGCGCCGAACTCGCAGTGGGCTCGCCCGCCGACTGCCCGCTGCCCCTCGACCAGCTGCTGGCCACCCGCCCAGACAGCCCCTGGGTGCGCCGCCATTTCGCCGGCGGGCTGACCGCCGAGGTCTACCAGCTCGAAGCCGGCGGCCGGCTGTGGACGCTCAAGCGCGCACGCACCCCGTGCAAGGTGCGCAACCCCGACGGCCAGACCTCCTTTCTCAACGAAGTGCAGCGCCGCGGCGAACTGCAGGCGCTCAAGCGCCAGGCGGACTGGGGCGAGGCCCTGGCCGGCATCGTCGAGACCCGCTACGCCAGCTACCGCCAGGGCCTGCTGCTGTCGCCCTGGATCGCCGGCGAGGCGATCGACGAATGGGACGAGCGGCGCCTGCTGCAGCTGTTCGACAGCCTGCGGGCGCTGCTGCAGCTGGGCTTCTTCGAGTGGGACCTGTGCCCCGGCAACCTGCTCGACGACGGCCGCATCCGCCTGTTCGACTTCGGCTATATGTACCGCTTCGAGCCGCTGCAAAGCTTCAACAGCAACGGCCTGCTGAGCCCGCAGCACCATGGCGCCGAGCGCTTCGAGACGCGCTGCTACTACGCCCATCTGCTGCGCCTGGAGCACCGGCGCGGGCAGAGCGCCGCCCTGGCCGCGCTGGAGCTGGAAAAGCGCATCGCCCTGGACTGCTACCAGCGCCTGCATCGCGAGCTGAGCACCCGCGGCGCCAGCGCCACGGTGCTGGCCTGGCTGGATGGCATCATCGACCAGTGGCGCACGGCGCTGCGCGGCGGCCTGGATGGCCTGTACCTGCGCGAGGCTTGGCGCTCGCACCTGAGCGACCTGCAAGACGATCTGGGCGGCCAGACCTGCACGCCGCTGACCCTGCAGCGCATCGCCTGGCTGCAACGCTGCCTGGACGAATGCGGCGCCCAACTACAGCGCCTGGAACTGCTCGAAGGCCGCACCGCAGACGCCTGGCGCGCCCGGCTGGAACAGGCGCAGCAGCAGGCGCACGACTGGCAGGTCAGCGAATAGGCGGGAGAGGGGTGGTGCGCACGACCCAGGCGGCCCCGGGCGCCCCAGGATTCGCCACGCCATACCCGGAGACTGGCGTATCGGCGCCATCCTAGGGTGCGCACCGCCGCCCAACGGATACGGCCGTTAGCCCCTAGCCCGGATGCCATCCGGGAATGGCCTCAAACCAGGCCCGCGCGCAAGCTCAGCACCCCCTCCTCCCCCGGCTGCAGGCACAAACTGTCGGGGCCGCAGCTGGCGGCTTCGACGCAGAGAAAGCCCAGGCTCTCGTTCCAGCCAACCTCGGTCAGCGGCCGGCTGCCGGGATGCCAGACCACGCTGTTGGCGCCGCCGCGGGTGTCGATGGCCAGGCGCCGCTGCCAGGGCAGGTCCTGCAGCTGCAGCAGGCCGGCGTGGCGGAAGATGCGGTGGCAGCCGTCCTCGATGCGCAGCTCGCCCTCCTGGCGGCAGTCGGCGCGCGCCAGCAGGTCATGGCCGGCGGCGCC
>NZ_AVOF01000325.1:0-3575 GCF_000465935.2 Pseudomonas sp. EGD-AK9 | reverse complement strand
GATCACCCGCTCCAGGGTGGCGCCCTCGTACTGCATGTACTGCTTGCAGGTCTCCACCAGCTTGGGCAGCTCGTCGTGGCGCTGCTTGAGCAGCACGTCGATGTTCGACCAGGCCTTGCTCACCCCATGCTTGAGGCGCACCAGGCCGTTGTACAGCGACACCGCGTAGGCACCGAGCAGGACGAGGACGACGATCAGGATCACGGCGGTCAGGCTCATGCAGTTTTCTCCATGCAGAACTGCGAATCGGTGCCGGCATTCTAGCGGCAGCGGCGCCCGGCGGCAGCGATATCCCGCACAGCGACGCATAATGGCCTTTACACATAATGCGAAACATTTGCATTATGTTGCAGTTTTCCAGGTACCCCTGCGTACCATCCACATTCCGCACATGCAAAGGACCCCGTCATGATTCGTATGCCCCTGGCCTCCGCCAGCCTGCTGGCCATCGCCATTTCCCTCGCCGGTTGCGGCGAAGACCAAGCGCCAGCCGGCCAAGCGACGGCTCCGGCTGCCAGCAGCGAGAGCACCGCTCCGGTCGCCGCAGCCAAGGTCGACGAGGCGGCGGCCAAGGCCGTGGTCAAGCACTACGCGGATCTGGCCCTGGCCGTGTTCAGCGACGCCGCCAGCACCGGCAAGGCCCTGCAGAGCGCCATCGACGCCCTGCTGGCCAACCCCAGCGAAGCCACGCTGAACGCCGCCAAGCAGGCCTGGCTGGCCGCGCGCGTACCCTACATGCAGACCGAAGTGTTCCGCTTCGGCAACGCCGTGGTCGACGACTGGGAAGGTCAGCTCAACGCCTGGCCGCTGGACGAAGGCCTGATCGACTACGTCGCCGCCGACTACCAGCACGCCCTGGGCAACCCCGGCGCGCAGGCCAATATCGTCGCCAACAGCGAGCTCCAGATCGGCGAAGACAAGATCGACGCGAGCGAGATCAACGCCGAGCTGCTGGCCAGCCTGAACGAGCTGGGCGGCTCCGAGGCCAACGTCGCCACCGGCTACCACGCCATCGAGTTCCTGCTCTGGGGCCAGGACCTCAACGGCACCAACCCCGGCGCCGGCGAGCGCCCCTACACCGACTACCTGGTCGGCGAAGGCGCCACCGGCGGCAACGGCGAGCGCCGTCGCGCCTACCTGAAGGCCGCCACCGAGCTGCTGGTCAGCGACCTGGACAGCATGGTCGAGCAGTGGAAAGACGGCGTCGAAGGCAACTACCGCAGCGAGCTGCTGGCCGACTCGGCCGAGAACGGCCTGCGCAAGATGCTGTTCGGCATGGGCAGCCTGTCCCTCGGCGAGCTGGCCGGCGAGCGCATGAAGGTCGCCCTGGAAGCGGGCTCCACCGAAGACGAACACGACTGCTTCAGCGACAACACCCACAACTCGCACTTCTACAACGGCAAGGGCATCCGCAACGTTTACCTCGGCGAGTACAAGAAGGTCGACGGCAGCACCCTGAACGGCCCGAGCCTGGCCGAGCTGGTGGCCAAGGTCGACGCCCAGGCCGACGCCACCCTCAAGGCCGACCTGGAGGCCAGCGAGGCCAAGCTGCAGGCCCTGGTCGACAGCGCCGAAAAGAACAACCAGCACTTCGACCAGCTGATCGCCGAAGGCAACACCGAAGGCCAGCAACTGGTGCGCGACGCCATCGCCGCCCTGGTCAAGCAGACCGGCGCCATCGAACAGGCCGCGGCCAAGCTGGGCATCGGCGACCTCAACCCGGATACCGCCGATCACCAGTTCTGATCGAACCGGTAACCGCACGGACCGGCGCTTTCGCAAGGGAGCGCCGGTTTTTTATGGGCGATTGCACGCCCTACAAGAGCAGTCTGGCACCCGACTCCCGGATTGCATCCAGGCCACAAGACAGCTTTGCGCGACCTTTTGCCCCGCCAATGAAACGCTAATCCATCTTATTTAAGCTCCGTTAGCCTGCTAAGCTTAGCCCCCTCCTGTTTCACGCTCCGGACTCTTCGATGCTGTCGTTCCCGCGCCGTTTGCTGCCCCTGCTGGCCCTCGCCCTGGCCGCCTGCGATCAGCAACCGCGCTTCACCGCCGCCGAGCCCGGCGAAGCGCTCTCGGCCGGCGCCGCCAGCGTGCGCCAGTACGATCACAACGCCTTCTCCATGCCCGCGGCCAACCTGGCACCGAGCCGGCGCCTGGACTTCGCCGTGGGCAACAGCTTCTTTCGCAACCCCTGGGTCGTCGCCCCGGCCACCACCACCGCACGCGACGGCCTCGGCCCGCTGTTCAACACCAACGCCTGCCAGAACTGCCATATCAAGGACGGCCGCGGCCACCCGCCGGCGCCCGATGCCGCCAGCGCCGCCTCGCTGCTGGTGCGTCTGTCGCTGCCCCACGATGCGGCCCAGCCCGAGCTGATCGAGCGCCTGGGGGTGATTCCCGAGCCGACCTACGGCAGCCAGCTGCAGGACATGGCCAACCCCGGCGTGGCGGCGGAAGGCAAGGTGCGCCTGAGCTACCGCAGCCTGCCGGTGCGCTTCGCCGACGGCACGCTGGTGGAGCTGCGCCAGCCCGAGCTGCAGATCAGCCAGCTCGGCTACGGCGACATGCACCCGGACACCCGTTTCTCGGTGCGCGTGGCGCCGCCGATGATCGGCCTGGGCCTGCTCGAAGCCATTGCCGAGGCAGATATCCTGGCCAATGCCGACCCGATTGATGCCGACGGCGACGGCATCTCCGGGCGACCCAACCGGGTCTGGGATCGCGTCCAGCAGCGCAGCGTGCTCGGCCGCTTCGGCTGGAAGGCCGGCCAGCCGAACCTCAATCAGCAGAACGCCGAGGCCTTCGCCAATGACATGGGCCTGACCAGCTCGCTGGTCGACCAGGACAACTGCACCGCCGCGCAGGCCGACTGCCGCGCCGCGCCCCACGGCGGCGCGCCGGAGGTCAGCGACAGCATTCTCGCCAGCGTGCTGTTCTACAGCCGCAACCTCGGCGTGCCGGCGCGCCGCGACGTCGACTCGCCCGCCGTGCTCGCGGGCAAGAACCTGTTCCACCAGGCCGGCTGCCAGCAGTGCCACACCCCCAGCTTCACCACCGCGGCCGCTGCCGCCGAGCCGGAACTGGCAGGCCAGTCGATCCGTCCCTACAGCGACCTGCTGCTGCACGACATGGGCGAGGGCCTGGCCGACGGCCGCGAGGAGTTTCTCGCCACTGGCCGCGAGTGGCGCACCGCGCCGCTGTGGGGCATCGGCCTGACGCAGACGGTCAATGGTCACAGCCAGTTCCTCCACGACGGCCGCGCGCGCAACCTGCTGGAAGCCATCCTCTGGCACGGCGGCGAGGCCGAGGCGGCCAAGCAGCAGGTCCTTACCTTCGACGCCGAGCAGCGCGCCGCGCTGCTGGCCTTTCTCAATTCCCTATAAGGAGCCCGACATGCTGCACAAGAGCCTGATCGCTTCTCTGCTCGGCCTGGCCCTGGTCGGCTGCGGCCAGCAGGAGCCCAATGCCCAGGTCAGCGCGGCGCTGGCCGACGGCGTGCTGCTGCCGGCCTACAGCAGCTGGCAGGAAGCCGACCGCCAACTCGCCGCCAGCGCCGCTGCCTTCTGCGC
>NZ_AVOF01000324.1:0-3596 GCF_000465935.2 Pseudomonas sp. EGD-AK9 | reverse complement strand
CGGGCTTGAGCTCGGCCGCGACGGGTGAGGCCTGCTCGGCCGGTGGCGGCATCTGCGGTTCGCCCCGCTCGCCCTGCTCCACCCTGAGCAGGCGCTCGTGGATGGCGCTGGTGCCGCGTTCAAAGCGTTCGGCGAAGTCCTTGAGCTGGGCGGCCAGTTGCCCGTTGCGCTGCTCCAGGCCGTGCAGGCGCAGCGCCTGGCCCAGACTCAGGCCGAGCAGGCCGCCGAGAATGGCGCCGGTGACGGATTCGCTGACCCCAGCGCCGAGTACCAAGCCGACCAGCATGAAGATCCATTGCATGCAGTGTGTCCCGCTTCGATAAGGAAGTCGCCTCGCATCCCTGGCAGGCCGAGGTGCGCCCAGTATAGGAGGCACGCTCGCCAACACCCAGGGAGACGACTGCCACAGCGGTCACAGGCACAACGCAAAGTGGGCAACTGCCGGCCGGTGCTTCACAAACGCGGCGCGCCCGCTATCATCGCCGCCCCCAACCCGCGCGGCGCAGACCGCCCATGACCCGACCATGATGAAGCCCCGCCTGATCGCCGCCGCCGAACTCGACCGCCTGGAAACCTGGGCCAAATACAGCAGCGACATGTGCCACAGCTGCATGTCCAGCTGCTGCACCCTGCCCGTGGAAGTACGCCTGAACGACCTGATCCGCCTGGAGCTGGTGGACGAGTTCGAGCGCAGCGAGCCGCCGAAGAACATCGCCAAGCGCCTGCAGAAGGACGGGGTGGTCGAGCGCTTCAACCAGAAGTCGGGCATCTTCACCCTGACCCGCATGTCCAACAACGACTGCCTGTTCCTCGATCGCAAGACGCGCCTGTGCACCGTCTACGACAAGCGCCCGGACACCTGCCGCCATCATCCCAAGGTCGGCCCGCGGCCGGGGTATTGCGCTTACAAACCGAAGTAGGCCGGGCATGCGCGGCGCGCTGCAGCGCCGCGCATCTCGGGTATATCAGCGCTGCAGCACGCGGATCCGCGACAGCAGCTCGTCACGGTCGACATAGCAGCCCTGAAAATGCCGCGCGCCGCTGGCTGGGTCGAATTCGCTGCGCGCGTGCATCACCCGCCGATTGTCGAAGCACCACAGCTGCCCGGCCTCGAGCCGGCGCTGCAGGCGAAAGCGTGGCTCGCGGGTCAGGGCGATGAAGCGCCGGTAGGCACGATACAGCGCCGGCATGCGCTCGACCGGCGCGTCGAACGGGCCGCGCAGGAAGTTGGCCATGCGCACCTCGCCGATCCGCCCCTCGGCATCCAGGGCGATGATCGGCGCCAGGCAGCGGTAATCGCTGGTGCGGCTCTTGTTGCGGAACTCCACCGGCGTCGTGCACAGGATGTCGAACAGCTCGGGCGCCTCCTGGTGCAGCGCCTCGGCGATGGCGAACCCGTCGACGAACACGCTCTCGCCGCCCGTCGCGTCGTTGACCAGGCAATGCAGGAACTGCAGGCCCGGCTGCAGCTCGCGGGTCGGCAGGTCGGTGTGCAGCGGCAGGTTGAAGGCGGTGTAGGCGTTGCTGTCGGCATCGGCCTTGGACTGCACGTCGAACAGCACGCCGAAGTTGCTCTCGCGAATGAAGGAAATGCGCTTGGCGAGCCGGAGCAGAACGCCCTCGCTGGCCGGCACCGCCACCAGCTGGGTCAGGCCCAGATCGCGCACCGCCAGCAACCAGCGCAACAGGGTGGCGTCATCCTCGAGCACCGCCTGGTAGTCGAAGCGCGGCAACTGCTCGGCCAGTTCGGCGCCCCACAGCTGCGGTTGCGGACGCTGCGCCTGGCGCTCTTCGCGCGATGCTGGGTCATAGGCGTGAGCCCGCAGCCAGCCGGGGTGGAAGCGGCTGTGGTGACCGCCCAGCCAGTCGATCAGCAGATGGCCCTGCTCGTCGATGCGGGTCCGCTGCGGAGCCAGCTCCTCCGCCACGTCGACGATCTCCAGCAGCTGTTCCCGGGTCACGCCGTAGACGCACTGGCTGCAGGGGCAGTTGTCGCGCAGCCACTGGTAGTGGAAGGGACTGACCCGGCCATCGCTCCAGGCGACCTGCAGGCTGTCGCGGGTGGCGTCGAGACCGACCAGATCGGCACTGATCGGGTAGGTGCGCCAATCGGCGATGGGTGCGGCCTGGAGCGAGGGGTCTACGGCATTCATGGCGGTCTCCTTGCGGGATGCTGGCCCGCGAAATTGTTGTCAGGGATGGGGGGACGCACACCAGGCCATCCTGGCCTGCCGGCCGGGCACTAGGCCCTGGCCGGGGGCAAGGCTATGACCCGGCCGACATGCAGCGGTCTGGGCAGGCTCCGATGGGCCTGCGCCAACGCCAGCAGCCGTTGCCGCACCTGCTCGTCGAACGCGGCCGAGCGGCCGCCGGCAGTGTCGATGTTCATCAGCATCTGCTCGCTGGCGGCGAGCAGTTCCTCGCCCTCCGGGTAGTAGAGGCCGTGGTGGATGTGCAGGCGCTTGCCGTCATGCGCCAGCAACTGGGTGCGCACCTCTACCTCGGCACCGAGCTTGATCTCGGCCAGGTAGTTGAGGTGGCACTCCAGGGTGTACAGGGTGTGGCCGCTGCGGGCACGCCCCGCCTCGTCCAGGCCCAGGTGGTCCATGAGCGCGTCGGTGGCGTAGCTGAAGATCAGCAGATAGAAGGCATCGCGCAGATGGCCGTTGTAATCCACCCACTCGGGGGGAATGGCGCTACGGTAGGTA
This sequence comes from Pseudomonas sp. EGD-AK9, assembly GCF_000465935.2. NCBI lineage: Bacteria > Pseudomonadati > Pseudomonadota > Gammaproteobacteria > Pseudomonadales > Pseudomonadaceae > Pseudomonas > Pseudomonas sp. EGD-AK9. Next base: position 888 of record NZ_AVOF01000324.1, on the reverse strand, counting down.
CTCAGCGCTTGGGCAGACATGGATGGACTCGCTCCGACAGGGCGGGCCCCCGCAGGCGGGAGCGCGCGTAGGGTGCGCCGCACGCACCGGAAAGACGCGGTTACTCGGCGAACTCGAAACCATGCCTGGCCTTGGTCTGGCGGATCGCCTCCAGCACCGCCAGCAGGCAATCGTCGCGGTAGCGCTCCAGGGCATCCAGGCTGCGTTCGCCCTGCTGCTTGGCAGTGCCCTCGACCACCGCATCGATCAGCCCCTCGGTCAGCTCCGGCGCCTCGAGGTACGTCCAGGGCAGCTTCAGCGCCGGGCCGAACTGGGCCATGAAGTGGCGCATGCCGGCCGGGCCGCCGGCCAGGGTATAGGTCAGGAAGCTGCCCATGAACGACCAGCGCAGGCCGGCGCCGAAACGGATCGCATCGTCGATCTCGCCGGTGGTCGCCACGCCATCGTTGACCAGGTGCAGCGCCTCGCGCCACAGGGCCTCGAGCAGGCGGTCGGCGATAAAGCCCGGTACCTCCTTGCGCACATGCAGCGGGCGCATGCCCAGCGATTGGTAGACCTCGATGGCGGCCTGCACCGCCTCCGGGGCGGTCTTCGCGCCGCCCACCACCTCCACCAGCGGCAGCAGATAGACCGGGTTGAACGGGTGGCCGACCAGGCAGCGCTCGGGATGCTTGGCGTCTGCATAGAATTCGCTGGGCAGCAGGCCCGAGGTGCTGGAGCCGATCAACACATCCGGGCGCGCGGCGGCGCTGATCTTGGCGTGCAGCTCGCACTTGAGCTCGAGGCGCTCGGGGGCGCTCTCCTGGATGAAATCGGCATCGCGTACGCAGTCTTCGATGGTGTTCACGAAGCGCAGGCGCTCCAGCGAGGCGCCGGGGGCCAGGCCCT
>NZ_AVOF01000323.1:0-3597 GCF_000465935.2 Pseudomonas sp. EGD-AK9 | reverse complement strand
GTCAGCAGGGCGCGCGAGCCGCCGCGCTGCGCGCGCAGCGTGTACGCGCGGCTGAGGTTCATGCCGATCAGCCAGTCGGCGCGCTGCCGCCCGCGTGCAGCGTCGGCCCAGCCTGCATAGGTGGTGTTCTCCTTCAACGCGGCCAGGCCGCGCTTGACGGAAACGGAGTCCTGCGCGCTCACCCAAAAGCGGCGCACCGGCTTGCTGTTGCGGAAGTGCTCCAGCACTTCGTCAACCAGCAACTGGCCTTCGCGGTCGGGGTCGCCGGCGTTGACGATCTCCTTGGCCTCCTTGAGCAGCTTGCCGATCACGGCGAGCTGCTTCTTCGCGTCGTCCTTGGGCTTGAGAATCCAGCTCTCGGGGATGATGGGCAGCTCATCGACGCGCCAGACCTTCTTGCCGGACTGGCCGCGCGGCACGTCATCGGGCGTGTACTCGTCGGGGTCGGCCTGTTCGAGCATGTGCCCGAAGCACCAGGTCACTTTGTCGGTGCCGCACTCGATGAAGCCGTCGCCCTTGCCGGTCGCGCCCAGCTCGCCGGCGATGGCCTTGGCGACGGACGGCTTTTCTGCGATGAAAAGGCGCATGGTGTGTCTCCCTACCAGGTGATGACCGGACGGATCACGGTCTTGATTTGCGAACGATTGATCGGGCCGAAGTAGCGGCCGTCGAAGGATGTGGCGCTCACGTCCGACATAAGCAGCACCTCGGAATTGCCGAGCGTGTAGCTGTTGGACTGATAGCGCGGCAGCGGCCGACCGGCCTTGTCGGCCTTGATCGGCGCGCTGAGGGGCAGCAGCTCGCCGTTGACGCGCACGCCGTCATCGGCGACGGCGACGGCATCGTCTTTAGCGGCTAAAACGCGCTTCATCATGTAGCCGTAGCCGCCCTGGCAGAAGCCGGCCCCGATGTAGCCCCTCTCCTTGGCGTCATCGAACACGCCGAGCTGCGGCGGGCAGAAGAGGACGTAGGCCCCCTTCTCCACCGGCGCGCTGCTCGTCCAGTACAGGCCGACCGGAATGCTCTTGGTGGTGTTCACGCGGGCACCGGCGGCATAGCCGCCGGCGGCCAGCAGCAGGGCGGCCACGCCCGCGATGACGACGCCTGCCGCGATGCGTTTCAGGATGCGGCTCATATCGTGATGCCCTCCCCTTCCGTCTCGGCCTGTGCGACGGCGCGCAGGCGGTCGCTGACCTTGGGCGCAGGGATCGCGGCGCGTGCCGAGAACACTGGGTCTTTGAAGTACAGGGGTTGCTTGCCGTAGATCGCCGGGTAGCCCGCGACGTAGATCACCATGTCGCCGGCTTCTTCGATCTCGCCCTGGGCGTTCTTCTTTGGCCCCGGCATGCGCAGGCATTCGTCGGGCGTCAGCAAGGGCCGCTGCACTTCCTGGTAAGTGCGCGACACCTGGCCCAGCATCGCCGCCGTGCGGCGGCCGCTGGTCGTGATCTGCTCCTTCACCACGGTGGTCTGCCCGGTGAGGCGGGACAGGTGTTCGGCCGTCTCGACGCGGTTGGGCGGGTAGGCGTTCTGCACGTGGCAGTTCGACGTGATGCTTTCGTCGTGGCCGTAGCCCGTCTCGCGGCTCTTGAGCTGGTTAATGTCCTGGCAGATGAGGTAGCACTTGATGCCGTAGCCGGCCACGAAGGCCAGCGACTCTTGCATGATCTCCAGCTTCCCGAGGCTCGGGAACTCGTCCAGCATCATCAAGAGCCGGTGCTTGTAGTGCGCCACCGGCCGGCCGCCCTCGAAGTCCATCTTGTCGGCCAGCAGGCGCACGATCATGTTCACCATGACGCGCACCAGCGGCCGCAGGCGGGCCTTATCGTTGGGCTGGGTGACAATGTAGAGGCTTACCGGGTCGTCCTCGTGCATCAACTGCTTGATGCGGAAGTCCGACCGGCTGACGTTGCGGGCCACCACGGGGTCGCGGTACAGGGCCAGGTACGACTTGGCCGTGGACAGCACCGATCCGGCTTCTTCCTCGGGCCGATCCATCATGTCGCGGGCCGCCGAGCCGATGGCGTGATGGTTCTGGCCGTCTACGTGCCCGTAGGTCGCCATTTCCATCCAAAGCTCGCCAATGTCCCGGTTCGGGTCGGCCAGCATCGCATCGACGGACGGCAGCGTGGCGGTGCCGCCATCGTCCTTGGCCTTGTACAGCGCGTGCAGGATCACGCCGACCAGGAGCGCGAAGGCGGTCTTCTGCCAGTGCGAGTCCAGGCCCTTGCCGTCCGGGTCAACGATCAGCGTGGCAAGGTTCTGCACGTCACCCACCTCGTATTCGGTGCCGAGGCGGATTTCGTCCAGCGGATTCCAGCAGACGCCGCCCGAGGTGCTGGCCGGCTCGAAGCGCAGCACCTTGTTCTTGGCGTGCTTCTGCCGCCAGCCGGCGGTCAAGGCCCACAACTCGCCCTTCAAGTCGGTGATGACGCTGCTCGCGCCCCACGACAGCAGCGTGGGCACCACCAGGCCGACGCCCTTGCCCGAGCGCGTGGGCGCGTAGGTCAGCACGTGCTCGGGGCCGCTGTGCCGCAGGTAGAAGAAATTGCCGTCCTTGTCCTGCCAGCCGCCCACGTACACGCCGGTAGCCGTGGGTGCGGCCTTGCCGGTGACGATCTCCAGGACGTTGCGCTCGCGTGGCAGCAGGCCGGCCGCCTGAATGTCCTTCTTCTCGGCCCAGCGGGCCGAGCCGTGCAGGTACTCGTTCGCCTTCGAGCTGTTGGACGTGACGACCTTCGCCACGGCCACGCCCAGCAGGCCCACGGTCGAAACCAGCATCCCCATGCTGCCGGCCTTCATGATCTCGTCCGGGTACTGGCTGTACCACTTGTACGTCCAGTGCAGGATCGACCAGGGCGCGTACACGTGGCCCACGTTGGGGCCGAGGGTCGCGTGATAGGCGAACGTGTGGGCGAAGAACTGCGTCGCGGCCTGGAGGCCGCCGACCATCGAGGCCGCGCCCAGCACCGGCAGCAGCTTGCTCGGCTTCGGTTTGGCGGTTCGGACTTGCGGCCCTACCGCGTTGTTCATCTTGATCTTCATCTACTCCTTCCTTTCGACGTTTTGATGGAGCCTTTCGCGGTGATCGAGACGGCATCGCCGACCGCGATGCGCGTCAAGCGCCGGGCCGTGGCCTGGTCGATGGGCATAACCATGACCTCATCACCTCGTTTCAAGAGGGCCAGCGCCTGGCCCTCGATAGTCCTGGTGCCCTGGAACGTGAGCGCACCATCACCGGCAGTATATCGGGAATGCTTCGGTATATCGAAACCTTTTAGGCGCTTTGCCTCGCGTTCGGCGATGTACTTGTCGGCGGCGGCGACGCCCGGCGGCGTCTGGCCTACTCCTGTTCCTGGCCGAGAAATTCCCCGTCGCAGTGCGTGATCTGGTTGGGTTCCTTGCTGCTCCACGTGACGAGGAACATCACGCGGCAATAGCACTTCACTTCCGCCGGCGATGCGAACCACACCGAGTTCGGACAGTGCTCGCAAACGGTGCTGGCTTTGGGGCGGCGGTTTTCTTCCAAGGCGTCCAACGTCGGGCTTCCGGTGGACGGTGGCGGCGTGAAGGCCGGCGTCGGCGCGGTCGCCTCGG
>NZ_AVOF01000322.1:0-3613 GCF_000465935.2 Pseudomonas sp. EGD-AK9 | reverse complement strand
ACCGCGCGCAGCGCGGCGCGCCGACCGATCTCGCCGGCATCGGCGAGCAGCTCGCCCTGGCGGTTGACGTCGTACCAGTAGTCGCGCTGCATCTGCCCTTCGCCGCCGGCGATCATCACGCAGCTCAGGCTGTGGCGGGTGCTGGCGTAACCGCCGACGAAGCCGTGGCTGTTGCCGTAGACGCGGCAGCCCTGGTGGGTGTTGAGGCTGGTGCCGTCGGCGTTGTTGACCCGGGCATCGGCGGCAAAGGCCGCCGCCTCGCAGACCAGCGCCTGCTCCACGGCCTGCTCGGGGCTGATCGACCAGGGATGGTAGAGATCCAGCTCGGGCAGCTCGCGGGCCATCAGCGCGGCATCGGCCAGGCCGGCGCATTCGTCCTCGCTGGCGTGCTTGGCAATCGCCAGCGCTGCCGCCACCGTCTCGCGGATCGCCGCGCTGCCGGTGGCCGAGGTGCTCGCCGAGCCCTTGCGCTGGCCGACGTAGAGGGTGATGCCGAAGCCCTGATCGCGATTGAACTCGACGGTTTCCACCTCGCCCTGGCGCACCGTGGTGGACAGTCCCTGGCCGACGGACACCGCCACCTCGCAGGCGCTGGCGCCCTGGCGCTTGGCCTCGGCGAGAATCTCTTCGACCTGCGCCTGCAACTGGGGCAGGGCCTGCGGGCCGATCACCTCTACTTCACTCATAACCACTCCGATTCTCAAAATAAGCTGCAAGCCACAAGCAACAGCCGAGTCCGCTCCCATCTTGCCGCTTGAAGCGTGCGGCTTGAAGCTGCCCCTACTGCTATCATGGCGGCGTTTCCCACTGGACCCGCCCCATGTCTGATTCCTTCGACGACTTCTCCCTGGAGAAGAGTAAATCCCAGGTCAAACGCGAGCTGCATGCCCTGCAGGAACTCGGCGAGCGCCTGACCACGCTCAAGCCGGACCTGCTGGCCAAGATGCCGCTGACCGACGCCCTGCGCCGTGCCCTGGCCGAAGCGCCGAAACACACCGCCAACGCCGCGCGCAAACGCCATATCCAGTTCATCGGCAAGCTGATGCGCGAACAGGATGTCGAGGCGATCCTCGCCATGCTCGACCAAGTGGACAGCTCCACCCGCGAATACAACGAGCGCTTCCATGCCCTCGAGCGTTGGCGCGACCGCCTGATCGCCGGCGGCGACGAGGCCCTGGAAGGCTTTATCGGCCAGTACCCGGACGCCGACCGCCAGCACCTGCGCGGGTTGATCCGCCATGCCCAGCACGAGGCGGCGCACAACAAGCCGCCCGCCGCCGCGCGCAAGGTGTTCAAGTACATCCGCGAACTGGACGAAATGCAGCGCGGCCTGCGTTGATAACCTCCATCCGTAACGCCGGTAGGTTGGGCTGAGCACAGCGAAGCCCAACAGATGCGCGCCGAGCCGAAAAAGGCCCGGCAGCTGAACGCCGGGCGGAGCGCTGCGCGCTCCCTGTTGGGCTTCGTCGCAGGCTCCTCAACCCAACCTACGCCCCCGTCCCGCCGACGGTGATGGCGTCGATCTTCAGGGTCGGCTGGCCGACGCCCACCGGCACCGACTGGCCGTCCTTGCCGCAGGTACCGACGCCGCTGTCCAGGGCCAGGTCGTTGCCCACCATCGACACCCGACTCATGGCCTCCGGGCCGTTGCCGATCAGGGTCGCGCCCTTGACCGGCGCGGTGATCCGGCCGTCCTCAATCAGGTAGGCCTCGCTGGTGGAGAAGACGAACTTGCCGCTGGTGATGTCGACCTGGCCGCCGCCGAGGTTGGCGCAGTAGATGCCCTTCTTCACCGAACGGATGATCTCCTCCGGGTCGCTCTGCCCGGCCAGCATGTAGGTGTTGGTCATGCGCGGCATCGGCAGGTGCGCGTAGGACTCGCGGCGGCCGTTGCCGGTGCGCGCCACGCCCATCAGGCGGGCGTTGAGCTTGTCCTGCATGTAGCCCTTGAGCACGCCGTTCTCGATCAGCGTGGTGCACTGGGTCGGCGTGCCTTCGTCGTCGACGCTGAGCGAACCTCGGCGCCCTTCCAGGGTACCGTCGTCGACTATGGTGCACAGGCTGGAGGCGACCCGCTCGCCGATGCGGCCACTGTAGGCCGAGCTGCCCTTGCGGTTGAAGTCGCCCTCCAGGCCGTGGCCGACCGCCTCGTGCAGCAGCACGCCGGACCAGCCGGCGCCCATCACCACCGGCAGGGTGCCGGCCGGCGCGGGAATCGCCTCGAGGTTGACCAGGGCCTGGCGCAGCGCCTCGCGGGCATAGCCCATGGCGCGATCCTCTTCGAGGCCCCCTCTTTGCAAAAAGAACCGGTAGTCGGTGCGCCCGCCGCCGCCATGGCCGCCGCGCTCGCGACGGCCGTTGTGCTCGACTATGACGCTGACGTTGAAACGCACCAGCGGGCGCACGTCGGCGCTCAGGCTGCCGTCGTGGGCGGCCACCAGTACCCGGTCCCAGACCCCGGCCAGGCTCACGGTGACCTGCTTGATGCGCGGATCGAGGGCGCGGGTGGCGCGGTCGATGCGTTGCAGCAGCTCGACCTTCTCGGCGCGGCCGAGCACGTCCAGGGGGTTGTCCGGTGCGTAGAGGGCACTGACCTGCGGGCTGGCGAAGGCCTGCACGCGGCCCTGCTGCCCGGCGCGGGAGATCGAGCGGGCGGCGCGAGCCGCCTGGCGCAGGGCATCCAGGGTGATGGCGTTGCTGTAGGCGAAGCCGGTCTTCTCGCCTGACTGGGCGCGCACACCGACGCCCTGGTCGAGGTTGAAGCTGCCCTCCTTGACGATGCCGTCCTCCAGCACCCAGGTTTCCGAGACCTGGCTCTGGAAATACAGGTCGGCGGCGTCGATCCCCGGGCCGGCGAGTTCGCCGAGCACGCCGGGCAGGCTGTCGAGGGTCAGGTTGCCGGGGGCGAGCAGGTGCTCGCTGACGGACATCAGCATCGGGTTCATGGTCACTCCACTGCAATCGGACGCACGGCGTCCGATGAAAGAATTCTGCGGTGCGCCTGCACCGGCATGCGTTGCCGGATCGCCGCCTGCTCGGCGCCGTCACGGCTGGCCAGCAGCACCGCCTGGCCCTGATCCTGCTCGGCCAGCACGCGGCCCCAGGGGTCGACGATGGCCGAATGACCGAAGGTCTGCCGCGGCCCGGGGTGCTCGCCACCCTGCCCCGCCGCCAGAACATAGCACTGGGTCTCGATGGCGCGGGCGCGCACCAGCACCTGCCAGTGCGCGGCGCCGGTCACCGCGGTGAAGGCCGAGGGCGCGCTGATCAGCTCGGCGCCGGCCTGGCGTAGCGCGCCGTAAAGCTCGGGAAAGCGCAGATCGTAGCAGACGCTCAGGCCCAGGCGGCCGACCGGGGTATCGGCGACCACGATGCGCTGGCCATGGGCGAAGTCGTCCGACTCGCGGTAGCTGCCACGGTTGTCGGCCACTTCGACGTCGAACAGGTGCAGCTTGTCGTAGCGCGCCACCCGCTGGCCGGCGTCGTCGATCAGCAGCGAACAGGCATGCGGCTTGGCCTCGGGCGCCTCGTCCGGCGGCAACGGCAGGGTGCCGGCGACTATCCACAACTTGAGGTCGCGCGCGGCCCGTTGCAACCAGGGCAGGATCGGCCC
>NZ_AVOF01000321.1:0-3644 GCF_000465935.2 Pseudomonas sp. EGD-AK9 | reverse complement strand
GCATCGCCCCGGCGCAGCTGCTGCGGCCCTACGCGCGGGTCCCGGCGCAGGCCTATGCGCGCCTGTGGCTGGGCATCGCCGCGGCGATGGACGACGAGTTCTTCGGCATGGATGCGCGGCGCATGAAGTCCGGCAGCTTCGCCTATATGGCCCATGCGGTCCTCGGCGAGGCGGACCTCGGCGCGGCGCTGGAGAGCATGCTGCGCTTCCTCGCCCTGGTGTTCGACGACCTGCAGCCGCGCCTGGAGCGCCAGGGCAGCCTGGTGCAGATAGTCTTGGACGAGCGCGGCGAGCGGCCGGCACGGGCCTTCGCCTGCTTCACCCTGTGGCTGATGCTGCACGGCCTGGCCTGCTGGCTGGTGGGGCGGCGCATCGCCATTCTCGGCGTCGAACTGCGCGGCCCGGCGCCGGGCTACTGTGGCGACTACCGGGTGATGTTCAGCGACAACCTGCGCTTCGACCGCCCGCACAACCGCCTGCTGCTCAACGCCGACTGCCTGGCCCTGCCGGTGCGGCGCAGCGCGCGCGAACTCAAGCGCTTTCTCGCCGGCGCGCCGGGCAACATCCTGGTGCGCTACCGCGATCCGCAGAGTCTCGGCGCGCGGATCAAGGCCTACCTGCGCAGCCTCAAGCCCGAGCGCTGGCCGGATCTCGACGCGCTGTCCGGGCATTTCTTCATGGCCTCCTCGACCCTGCGGCGCAAGCTGGCCCAGGAGGGGCAGTCCTACCAGGGCCTCAAGGACCAAGTGCGCCGCGACCTCGCCATAGCTCGCTTGGACGCCGGGGCGAGCAACTTCACCGAGCTGGCCTTCGATCTGGGCTTCGCCGACACCAGTGCCTTCTACAAGGCGTTCAGGAAGTGGACCGGCACCACGCCAGGGCAGTACCGCGCCCTGCATCATCCGGACTGAGAAAAACTGACGGCTCCTGGCAGTTCGTCGGCGCCTTGCGCGCAGGCGCTGTCCAAAACGCTCGGGCCGATCGACGACTTTCGACATTGCCGGCGGCCAGCGCCGGCGCGAGCATCGCGCTACTCCAACAAAAACAATCCGGGAGGCTACCCGATGCGCGATTACTTCACCGCTGCCGGCGAGTTCGATTACGCCAGTGCCGCTTCCAGCACCCTGGCGGGTGACCTCGAGGCCCTCAATGCCTGTGTCGAATGCTGCGACCGCCATGCCGAGTCCGGGCGCGTCGCGCTGGTCTGGGAAGGGCGCGACGGCGCGCGCGCCAGCTGGACCTTCGCCCAGCTCAAGGACGCCTCGGCGCGCTTCGCCAACCTGCTGCAGGCGCGCGGCGTGGGGCCTGGCGACTGCATATCGGGCATGCTGCCGCGCACGCCGGAGCTGCTGATCACCATCCTCGGTACCTGGCGCGCGGGGGCGGTGTACCAGCCATTGTTCACCGCCTTCGGGCCCAAGGCCATCGAACACCGGGTACGGCTCGCCGGATCGAAACTGCTGGTCACCGACCTGGCCAATCGCGCCAAGCTCGACGAGGTGCAGGACGCGCCGCCGCTGCTGAGCGTAGGGGATAACTTCTGGGCCGAGCTGGAGCGCCAGCCAGGCCACTTCGAGCCGGTGCTGCGCAAGGCGTCCGATCCCTTCCTGCTGATGTTCACTTCCGGCACCACTGGTCTGGCCAAACCGCTGGCCGTACCGCTGAAGGCCATCGTCGCCTTCGTCAGCTACCTGCGCGATGCGGTCGACCTGCGCCCCGAGGACAGGTTCTGGAACCTGGCCGATCCGGGATGGGCCTACGGCCTCTATTACGCGGTGACCGCTCCGCTGGCCATGGGTCATGCCACCACCTTCTACGAAGGCGGCTTCAGCGTGGAGAGCACCTGCCGGATCATTCGCGAGCACGGCATCACCAACCTGGCCGGCTCGCCCACCGCCTACCGCCTTTTGCTGGCGGCCAAGGACGAGGTGCAAGCCGCGCTCAAGGGCCAACTGCGTGCCGTCAGCAGCGCCGGCGAACCGCTGACCCCGGAGGTGATCCGCTGGTTCGCCGAGGGCCTCGGCTGCACCATCCACGACCATTACGGCCAGACCGAGCTGGGCATGGTGCTGTGCAATCACCACGCCCTGCAGCATCCGGTGCGCCTCGGCGCCGCCGGTTTCGCCATGCCCGGTCACCGCGTCGTGGTGCTGGACGAGCAGCAGCGCGAACTGCCGGTCGGCCAACCCGGCATCCTCGCCCTGGACATGCCGCGCTCGCCGCTGTTCTGGTTCCCCGGCTATCAGGGCATGCCGACTCGTGCCTTCGTCGGCGACTACTATCTGAGTGGCGACACGGTGGAGCGGAACGAGGACGGCAGCATCAGCTTCGTCGGCCGCGCCGATGACGTGATCACCACCAGCGGCTACCGGGTCGGCCCCTTCGACGTGGAGAGTGCGCTGATCGAGCACCCGGCGGTGATCGAAGCCGCGGTGATCGGCAAGCCCGACCCGGAGCGCACCGAACTGGTCAAGGCCTTCGTCGTGTTGCATGCCGGCCACACGGGCGACGCCGAACTGGCCGAGGCGCTGCAGCAATACGTGCGCAAGCGCCTGTCCGCCCATGCCTATCCGCGCGAGATCGAGTTCGTCGCGGAGCTGCCCAAGACCCCGAGCGGCAAGATCCAGCGCTTCCTCCTGCGTAACCAGGAGATCGCCAGGGCCCAGACGGCCGCCGCTCACTGATCCCAAGGAGTCAACAACGTGCGTATCGAGAATTCCGTTTTCCTGGTCACCGGCGGCAGTTCCGGCCTGGGCCTGGCCACGGCCCGCGAACTGCTGGGGCAGGGCGGCAAGGTGGTGCTGGTGGACATCAATGCCGAGGCCGGCGCCGCCCGTGCCGAGGAACTGGGCGAGGGGGCCCGTTTCGTCAGGGCCGACATCTGCCGTGAGGAAGACGCCCGCGCCGCGGTGAGCGCCGCCGTCGAGGCGTTCGGCGGCCTGCACGGCCTGATCAACTGCGCCGGGGTGGCGCCGGCCGAGAAGGTCATCGGCCGCAACGGCGTGCACGGCCTGGACAGCTTCGCCCGGACCATCAACATCAACCTGGTCGGCAGCTTCAACATGCTGCGCCTGGCCGCCGAGGCCATGGCCCAGGGGCAGCCGAATGCCGAGGGCGAGCGCGGCGTGATCATCAACACCGCCTCGGTGGCGGCCTTCGACGGGCAGATCGGTCAGGCCGCCTATGCCGCGTCCAAGAGCGGCGTGGTCGGCATGACCCTGCCGATCGCCCGCGAACTGGCGCGTCATGGCATCCGCGTGATGTGCATCGCTCCCGGCATCTTCGAAACCCCGATGATGGCCGGTATGCCCGAGGAGGTCCGCGCCTCCCTCGGCGCCGCCGTGCCGTTCCCGCCGCGTCTGGGCCGTCCGGCCGAGTACGCCGCATTGGTGCGCCATATCGTCGAGAACGCCATGCTCAATGGCGAGGTGATTCGCCTCGACGGCGCCATCCGTATGGCTGCGAAATAAGGAGGCCGCCATGAACAAGAATTCCATCGTCATCGTCAGCGCCGCGCGTACCGCCATGGGCGGCTTCCTCGGCGACTTCAAGGACATGAGCGCCGCCCAGCTCGGCGCCGCCGCCAACCGTGCCGCGCTGGAACGCGCGGGCGTCGCCGGCGATGCTGTCGATGAACTGATCAT
>NZ_AVOF01000320.1:0-3668 GCF_000465935.2 Pseudomonas sp. EGD-AK9 | reverse complement strand
TGGGCCAGCAACTGCGGATAGGCCTGACGCTTCCGGCGCGGCAAGGCGTCGAGCGTGGCGAAGCTGCGTTGCATGGCCGCCAGCGGCGCGGCCAGCGCGGGCGGCTGGCCCAGCTGCAGAACCTGGATCTGCAGGCTGTGCAGGTGGTGGTAGACGGCCGTCAGGCTGCGCGGATCCGGCGCCCGCTCGGCCGGATTGAAGTACAGCAGGGCGCTGGCGCAAAGCAGTTGGCCGCGCGCGCTCAGCTCGTTCAACGGTTGGGGCTGGCCGGCGGCCAATAGCGGGGCACACAACAAGGGCAGCAGGAAAAGCCGGATGACTCTGCGCATGGTCCTAACCTCGTTCTAATTGTTATCGGGCTAAGCGGTTCTGCACCTGCCAGCGACAGGCGCGTCCGCGGCGGCAGGCGCAGCCGCCGCGGAGGTGGAATAAAAAAGCGGACGACTGCTACCCCAGCCGCCGCGAAGCATCCAGGGCGGTGCCCCCCGGATTGACCAGCTCTTTGGTGCCCGGTGCGCTGAACAGCGCAGCCCGGCGATGGTGGACGCACTCGCCTTGCCAAACGGCAAGCAAGCGCCGCCACACAGGATTAAAAGGCGGCGAGCTGCGTGCGCAGTCGCCGCAAACGCTCCGGAGCGTCACGCCGAAGCGGGTCACGCCCTGACCTGAAAGCACAGGGCGTGGCGGTTACTGGCGCCGGATCGCGCAGCCGGTGGCCGCCTGCAGCTGGTCGAAGTCCACCCCGGGGGCCATCTCCACCAGCTCGAGGCCGGCAGCGGTGACATCCAGCACGGCCAGGTCGGTGATGATCCGGTCGACCACGCCGACGCCGGTCAGCGGCAGGTCGCAGCGTTCGAGGATCTTGTGCGCGCCGCCCTTGGCGCAGTGCTCCATGATCACCACCACGCGCTTGACGCCGGCCACCAGGTCCATGGCGCCGCCCATGCCCTTGACCATCTTGCCGGGGATCATCCAGTTGGCCAGGTCGCCGTTCTCGGCCACCTGCATGGCGCCGAGCAGGGCCAGGTTGATGTGGCCGCCACGGATCATGGCGAAGCTCTCGGCGCTGTCGAAGAAGCTGCTGCCGGGCAGCGTGGTGATGGTCTGCTTGCCGGCGTTGATCAGGTCGGCGTCGATCTCCTCCTCACCGGGGAAGGGGCCGATGCCGAGCAGGCCGTTCTCGCTCTGCAGCCAGACCTCCATGCCGTCGGGGATGTAGTTGGCCACCAGGGTCGGCAGGCCGATGCCGAGGTTGACGTAGAAGCCGTCCTGCAGCTCGGCGGCGGCGCGCTGCGCCATTTCTTCGCGGGTCCAGGCCATGATCAGTTCCCCCCTGCCGTTGTAGAAAGCGTGCGGACTTCGATGCGTTTTTCCGGGTTGGGGTTGAGCACCAGGCGCTGCACGAAGATGCCCGGCAGGTGGATCTCGTCGGGGCTCAGCTCGCCGACCTCGACGATTGCCTCGACCTCGGCCACGCACACCCGGCCGGCCTTGGCGCACAGCGGATTGAAGTTGCGCGCGGTCTTGTTGAACATCAGGTTGCCGGCCCTGTCGGCCACCGCGCCCTTGATCAGCGCCACGTCGGCGGTCAGGGAGCGCTCCATCACGTACCAGTCGCCGTCGAACTGACGGGTTTCCTTGCCCTCGGCGATCAGCGTGCCGTAGCCGGTGCGGGTGTAGAAGGCCGGGATGCCGGCGCCGCCGGCGCGCAGCTTCTCGGCCAGGCTGCCCTGGGGGGTTAATTCCAGCTCCAGCTCGCCGGCCAGGTACTGGCGCTCGAACTCCTTGTTGCCGCCGACGTAGGAGGAAACCATCTTCCTGATCTGGCGGCTGTAGAGCAGCGGGCCGAGGCCGAAGTCGTCGACCCCGCAGTTGTTGCTGATGATGGTGAAGCCGGTCTTGCCGGTCTCCCCCAGCGCCGCGATCAGCGCCTCGGGGATGCCGCACAGGCCGAAGCCGCCGGAGGCGATGGTGATGCCGTCGTGGACGATATCGGCCAGTGCGGCATGGGCATCGGGATAAATCTTGTTCATGGATGACCTCGGGATTGATCTGAACCTAGCGCTCCAGCACATAGGTACCGGGCGCGGCGCACAGCGCCGGGTATTTCTTCGAGCCGAGCGTTTTCGGCGCGCTGCGGCTGGCGCCGGAGCGCTGGCCGATCCACTGCCGCCAGTGCGGCCACCAGCTGCCTTCCTGGCGCTCGCCGGCGGCCTCGAGCCAGTCCTCGGCCTCGGGCTGGGCCGCCGGAGCGGCATGAAAATAGGCCTTGGGATTGCCCGGCGGGTTGACCAGGCTCTGCAGGTGGCCGGCATTGGACAGGACGAAGGTGCTGCCTTCGCCGAACAGCCGCGCGGTGCCGTAGCAGCCCTGCCAGGGGGTGATGTGGTCGGTGGTGCCACCGACCACATAGGCGCCGACCTGCACCTGGGTCAGGTCGATCGGCAGGCCGGCGATGCGCAGCCGGTTCGGGTTGCTGAAGGGGTTCTGCTCGATCAGGTCCAGGTAGTCGGCGTGAAGCTGCGCCGGCAGGCGCGTGGTGTCGCTGTTCCAGGCCAGGATGTCGAAGGCCGGCGGCTTGTTGCCGAGCAGGTAGTTGTTGACCCAGTAGTTCCAGATCAGGTCGTTGGGCCGCAGCCAGGCGAACATGCGCGCCATTTCCTGGCCGCTGAGCACGCCCTTGCGCCGCGAGCCCGCCTTGGCCGCGGCCAGCGCGGTCGGGGTGGCGATCATACCGATGCCGGTGTCGTCCATTACCGCAGGCATGTCCAGCACGCATACCGCCCAGTTGGTGTTGGCCACCTTGGCGCCCTCGCCCTGGGCCGCCAGCCAGCCTAGGTAGGCGGCCAGGGTGATGCCGCCGGAGCAGGAGCCCCACATGTTGACGTCCGGGCTGCCGGTGATCTGCCGCGCCACGTCCACCGCCTGGTCCAGGCACTGCACGTAGTCGGACAGGCCCCAGTCGCGCTGCTTGGCCGTGGGGTTGCGCCAGCTGATGACGAACAGCTGCACGCCGCTGTCCTGGATCCACTTGATCAGGCTTTTTTCCGGCGATAGGTCGACGGCGTAGTACTTGTTGATCTGCGGCGGCGACATCACCAGCGGGCGGCTGAACACGCTCGGCGTGGTGGGGGCGAACTGCAGCAGCTCGAACATCTTGTTGCGAAACACCACCTCGCCCTTGGCCGTGGCGAGGTTCTCGCCCAGCTTGAACGGCGTGCTGTCGACCTGCGACGGCAGGCCGCGGTTGTGCAACAGGTCGCGGGCCAGCTGGCGGCCGCCCTGCAGCAGGCTGGCGCCGCCGGTGTCGACCACCCTGCGCAGCGCCGCGGGGTTGGTCAGCAGCAGGTTGCTCGGCGCCAGGGCATCGACCAGCAGGGAGGCGACGAAACGTGCGCGGCCCTTGTCGGCGCCCTGCAGGTCCGAAGATTCGATAAAGCCATTGAGCTCGCGCTCGCCGGCCAGGTAGCTCTGCACCAGGGCGCGCAGGAAGGGGTTGCTGTGCCAGGCCGGATCGGCGAAGCGCTTGTCCTTGGGCGCCGGTGCCAGCGCGGACGCGCCGCTGGCGATGCGGTACAGCTCGCGCAGGTAGTTGCCGCCGTGCATGCCGGCCTTGAACGGGGTGCGCGCCACCGCCTTGAGCAGCGAGCCGGCGGCGCCGAGCACAT
>NZ_AVOF01000319.1:0-3674 GCF_000465935.2 Pseudomonas sp. EGD-AK9 | reverse complement strand
GGATTCGAGCATGGCGAAGCCTGCCGCCATCCACATCACCAGGGCACCGCAGATCAGAAAGTAGAAGGTATCGAAGCCGTACTGCAATGCAGTCAATGCTGTGTTGTCCATTTTTCACCTCTTGCCGGCGCTTATTGTGCGCTGTTCGGTTAAGACGCCCGGGTTGGCTCCGGACGCGTTCCGTATGCTTTACAGGTAGTTGCCACGCTCGATCTGGATCGCTGAACCCCCTGCGCCGCAAGGCGACCAGGCGTTCCCATCGCGGAGCGCGAGACCTGCGAGGGTCAGGCACAGCGGGGCGGCGAGGACTTCGCCGACTCCGGCATTCGTCGTCGACAGCGGCGCGGGACCGCCAATCGAGGGCAAAAGGGCTCCTAGCCCTGCGAAAGTTCGCAGAGTCATGGGTTTACTCCTGGGGCGTGGGGTTCGGAGGTTTTAGATCGCGTCGGTATCGGTTTCGCCGGTACGGATGCGGATCGCCTGTTCCAGATTGACCACGAAGATCTTGCCGTCGCCGATCTTGCCGGTGTTGGCCGCCTTAGTGATGGCCTCGATGACGCGATCGAGCTGATCGTCGGCGATGGCCACGTCGATCTTCACCTTGGGCAGGAAGTCGACCACGTACTCGGCGCCGCGATACAGCTCGGTGTGACCCTTCTGGCGGCCGAAGCCCTTGACCTCGGTGACGGTAATGCCCTGCACGCCGATCTCCGACAGCGACTCGCGCACATCGTCCAACTTGAACGGCTTGATGATGGCAGTGACTAGCTTCATGAAACTTTCTCCCGTGTAAGGTGGACTTGCCCCAGGAATTGCGAACCCGGCTCAAGTCTAAGCGCAGTGTCTGGCTTTTGTAATGCACCGACCGCCCAGCCTGGCGTGGCCGATACCCACCAACCGCTCCCGACGAAACACTCCCCCGCTCCGTCCGACGCACCGGTACTGCATCGGTGCATGAGTCGCTAGGCCCTAAGCAGAAAGCTTGCCAGCTCCCATAAAAGCGCCGCGATTCAGGGTTTTACCTGCAGTCTGATGCAACCGGGGCGAGGCCGCGGCGGCACTTACGCACAAGATTGGTGCGCCATGCGCCCCGACCGTGCGCAAAAATCGTGCAGCTGACGGGACGACGTCCCGCCGCCGACCACGTGCTACACTGCCCGCCGTCTGTACTCGGAACCCGCCCATGCTGCCGCCCAAAGCCCTGCTCGACACCCTCAGTAGCCACGCCTCGCGCCTGTTCAGCGGCGACAGCCCGCTACCGCGCGCGGAGCTGGAGGCCCAGTTCAAGGCCCTGCTGCAGAGCGGCTTCAGCAAGCTCGAGCTGGTCAGCCGCGAGGAGTTCGACAGCCAGATGGTGGTATTGGCCCGCACCCGCGCGCGCCTGGAGGCGCTGGAAGCCAAGGTTGTCGAGCTGGAAGCCAAGCTCAACCCACCCACCGACTGATCCAACAGAAGGTGGGACCGATCAAGGAGCGATCATGTCCCTGGCCCTCGTCCACAGCCGCGCCCAGGTCGGCGTCGAAGCGCCCACCGTCACCGTCGAGGCGCACCTGGCCAACGGCCTGCCATCCCTGACCCTGGTCGGCCTGCCGGAGACCGCGGTCAAGGAAAGCAAGGACCGCGTGCGCAGCGCCATTCTCAACGCCGCCTTCGAATTTCCCAGCAAACGCATCACCCTCAATCTGGCCCCCGCCGATTTGCCGAAGGACGGCGGTCGCTTCGATCTGGCGATCGCCCTGGGCATTCTCGCCGCCAGCGGTCAGGTACCGGCCCCATCTCTCGATGCATACGAGTGCCTGGGCGAACTGGCGCTGTCCGGCGCCGTGCGTCCGGTGCAGGGCGTATTGCCGGCGGCGCTGGCCGCCCGCGAAGCCGGACGCACCCTGCTGGTGCCGGCGGCCAATGCCGAAGAGGCCAGCCTCGCCTCCGGGCTCAGGGTAATCGCCGTCGACCACCTGCTGCAGATCGCCGCGCACCTCAACGGCACGGCCCCCATCGAACCCTATGCCGCCCGGGGCCTGCTCCGGCAGAGCCTGCCCTACCCCGACCTGGCCGAAGTGCAGGGCCAATTGGCGGCCAAGCGCGCCCTGCTGGTGGCGGCCGCCGGCTCGCACAACCTGCTGCTCAGCGGCCCGCCCGGCACCGGCAAGACCCTGCTCGCCAGCCGCCTGCCAGGCCTGCTGCCGCCGCTGGACGAAAGCGAGGCGCTGCAGGTGGCGGCGATCCACTCGGTGGCCAGCCATACCCCGCTGCAGCACTGGCCGCAGCGTCCCTTTCGCACCCCGCACCATAGCGCCTCGGGGCCGGCGCTGGTCGGCGGCGGCAGTCGTCCGCAGCCCGGCGAGATCACCCTGGCGCATCAGGGCGTGCTGTTTTTGGACGAGCTGCCGGAGTTCGACAGGAAGGTCCTGGAGGTGCTGCGCGAACCGCTGGAGAGCGGCCATATCGTCATTGCCCGGGCGCGCGACAAGGTGCGCTTTCCGGCGCGCTTCCAGCTGGTGGCGGCGATGAATCCCTGCCCCTGCGGCTACCTCGGCGATGCGAGCAACCGCTGTCGCTGCACCCCGGAGCAGATCCAGCGCTACCGCGCCAAGCTGTCCGGGCCGCTGCTCGACCGCATCGACCTGCACCTGACCGTGGCGCGCGAAAGCACGGCGCTGGAGGTCCCGGCACAGGATGGCGAAAGCACCGCTGAGGCCGCGGCCAAGGTCGCCGCCGCGCGTCAGCGCCAGCTGCGGCGCCAGGGCGTGGCCAACGCCTTTCTCGACCTGCCGGGGCTGCGTCGGCACTGCGCCCTGAGCGAAACGGATCGCCACTGGCTGGAGAATGCCTGCGAGCGCCTCGGCCTGTCGCTGCGCGCCGCGCACCGGGTACTCAAGGTGGCACGCACCCTGGCCGACCTGGCGGACGAGGAGCGGATCGCCCGCGGCCACCTGGCCGAGGCGCTGCAGTATCGGCCGGGGATGGGCTGAGACACCGTCGCTACAACCGCTCCACCTCGGGCAGGCGCATCGCCGCCACCTCCGCCAGCAGGTAATCGCGCAGTCGTTGCAGGCGCGCCTGGGCGCGGTGCGCCTTGGGCCACACCAGGTAGTAGCTGGAGCCGCTGTAGACCGCCTGGCGCCAGGGCAGGCCGAGGCGGCCGGCATTCACGTCCTCGGCCATCAGCAGCAGATCGCCGATGGACACCCCATAGCCGCGCGCCGCCGCGACTATGCCCAGTTCGAGCATGTCGAACAGCTGGCCGCTCTTCAGCGGAATCCGCTCGGCCAGCCCGGTGATCTGCAGCCATTGCCGCCAGTCGCGCCGGTCCGGGGTCGGGTGCAATTGTTCGGCGGCCTGCAGCCGCGCCAGCGGCCAGGGGCCGGCGGCGACATCGGCGGCGGCGCAGACCGGGATCAGCCATTCCTCGAACAGCAGCACGCTGTCCCACTCCTCCGGGAACTGGCCGTCGGCCAGCAGCACCGCGCAGTCGAAGGGCTCGTGGCGAAAATCCACCTTGTCCACGTCCATCCAGGCGCTGGTCAGCTGCACCTCGCTCTCCGGGTAGGCCAGGCGAAAGTGCGACAGGCGCGCCAGCAGCCAGCGCATGGTCAGGGTCGAGGGCGCCTTCAGGCGCAGCACGCTGTCGTCGGCGCGCAGCGCGGAGCAGGCCCGCTCCAGCGCATCGAAGC
>NZ_AVOF01000318.1:0-20894 GCF_000465935.2 Pseudomonas sp. EGD-AK9 | reverse complement strand
CGCCCTGCGTCGCCCGCCCTTCGCCGCCGGCGACTCGGCCCAGGCGCAGGCCGCCCACGGCAGTCAGCCGTTCAGCCCGGCCGCTTACTTGCGCGAAATGGGCGTCGATATCGGCCTGGCCGAAGACATCTACCGCGCCGCCCCCGGCCAGTTGCGCCTGCTGAGCAGGGACGACCTGGCGCGCTACAGGTTGCACTGAGGCGCCCAGAACCACTGCCGCCCAGGCAGGGAGACCACTCGCCCCGCTCCAGCAGCGACGGGACAGGCGAGGCGCACTGCCGCATATCGCCACGCCGGGAGCAACGCGCGGACAGCGACTAGGCTGCATAACGGGCCCATGCCCTGTCTCCGTCCCCCCCTACAAGGAGGTACCCGCGATGGTTTCAGCCCTGATTCAGAACGTCGCCCTCAACAACCATTCGCCGGCCGGCGGCATGCTGCCCTACCACCAGAACTGCGTAGCCATGGCCTTCTCCCGCACCCTCGGCATCGGCGTCAACGCGGCGGTCAACCTGTTCATCGCCAACGGCTGGGTGGGCAGCGCCAGCGCCCTGCAGTACGACAACGCCATCGCCACCATCGTCGCGCAGCTGCCGCTGGCCAACGTCGCCCTGGACGAGTCCTGGCTGTCGCTCAAGCCACGCCTGAGCACGCTGGCGGATGGCCGCTACTTCGCCGTCAACTCGGGGGCCAACAACTTCGGCGGCACCGGCATCGGCCATGCCTTCGCCATCGTCAAGCACGGCAGCTGGGGCACCGCTGCCAACAACTCGGAGAAAACCGACAGCAACTACGGCAGCAACATCGCCGGCTCGAGCAAGATCAGCCTGTGGGGGCCGGCCTAGGCTGGCCCCGCTACGCCCAGGCCCTGCGCGCCGGGGTCATGGCTGCGACGCAGCGCAGACAACGCACTAGCGTGCTTTCTTCCTACCGGTCTTGCGCGCATGGGCGCCGGCGGCGGCAGCCTTGAGCAGGCGCTGGAAGGTCGGGCACTCGGCGTGGCTCGGTGCCGGGCAGGCCGCGGCATGCCGCAGACCCCGGCTCATGGCGCGCAGACGCTTGATGCTGGCGTCTATCTCGTCGGCCTTGGCCAACAGCGCCTGGCGATCGATTTGCGGCTCGCCATGGCTGGTCAGCATGTTGCGGATCTCGTCCAGGCTGAACCCGGCGGACTGGCCGAGGGAGATCAGCGCCAGCTGATCCAATACCTGCGCGGCGAAACGGCGCCGCTCGCCCTGCCGGTTGAGCACCCGCAGCAAGCCCTTTTCCTCGTAGAAACGCAGCGTCGATGCTGGCAGACCGGAACGCCTGGCGACTTCGGCGATATCCATGCACACCCCCTTGACTTCAAGTTCACTTGAACTTGTAGCCTCACATCGAAGCCAGCAATGGTCAACCCGAGTGAGGCCCCAAAATGAACCCGTTACTGCACGATCTCTTGTCGATATTCGCCATAGGAGCCGGCGCCACCCTGGTGATGGACGCCTGGTTGCTGCTCCTGCGGCGCCTGGGCATCGCCACCCTGAGTTTCGCCCTGGTCGGTCGCTGGGTCGGCCACCTGCTGCGCGGCCGGGTCCGCCACGCCGCCATCGCCAAGACGGCGCCGGTTCGCGGCGAACTGGCGCTGGGCTGGCTCGTCCACTACGCCACCGGCATCTTCTTCGCCGCCCTGCTGCTGGTTCTCACCGGTCCGGGCTGGGCTGCGCGTCCCTCACTACTGCCGGCCCTGGCGCTGGGCCTGGTCACCGTGGCCGTGCCGCTGCTGCTGATCCAGCCGGCGATGGGCGCCGGCATCGTTTCGCGCCACACGCCGACGCCGCTGAAGAACTGCCTGAAGAGCATGGCCAGCCATGGCGTGTTCGGCCTCGGCCTGTACCTGAGCGCCAGCCTGCTGGCCGCGCTACCGGCCTGAGCCACACCTTCGCCCCAACCCCGCCGAGCCTGCGTGCCGGCACCACCACTGGAGAACATTCGATGATTTCGCCGAAATACGCCCCCCTGCTGTTCGCCCTGATCCTTTCCGGCCTGATGTCGCTGCTGGTCTCGGGCATCGCCACCCTGCGCGCCACAGGACTGGCGCCGCAGTTCGCAACACTCTGGCTGAGCGCCTGGCTGACGGCCTGGCTGTTCGCCTTCCCTACCGTGCTGCTGGTGGCGCCGCTGACCCAGAGACTGGTCAGGGTGCTGGTGACCAGCAAATAGCCGGTTGCGCCCGGGAGGGTCGGCGCCAGATGTCGTGATCGCCCTTATCGGGCCATGCCCGACAGGGCAGCGCCGATGGCCGCGCGCACTCAGGGGCCCAGGTAGCGCTGTTCGATGCGGGTGTAGCTGCCGTCCTCCACCAGCCTGCGCAGGACGGCGGCGTAGTTCTGCACGAACTCGGGCTGCACGCTCTTCCTGCTGAAGGCCACCTCCGCCGCGTCGCTGGACACCACCACGGCGGTCGGGCGGATATGCTCGCTCAGGCCCAGGCTCTGCAGTTCGAAACGGCCAGAGTGTTCGTCGGCGATCAGGCCGTCGATGCGTCGCCGGGCGACCATCTGCCAGAGGTTCAGACGAGTGGCGTTGAGCACCACGCGGCTGGCGAAGGCCTCGTCAGCCATCAGCGTCTGGTAGTCCGCCCCGTAGGACACGCCGATCTGCGCGCCGAGGCGCAGCGGCGTGTCGCGCAGTTGCAGCAGGTTATCCAGCGGCCAGCGCTGCGCCGCATCGCGGCGCAGGAAGAGGATATTGCGCGACGGCTCGAGAATCACGCCGGAGAAGTGCGCGTAGGCCTCGCGTTCCGGCTTGCGGAAGGCGCCGGGCAGGACGTCGAGGCGGCCCTGCTCCAGCTCCAGCAGCGCCCTGGCCCAGGGCAGGCGTACCAGGCGCGCCTGGCAGCCCAGGCGGGCGAACACCGCGCGATTGAGGTCGATATAGATGCCGCCGACCGAGCCGTCCTCCAGCTCCATGCTGAAGGGCGGGTCGTGATCCCAGCGCAGCGACAGTTCGCAGTTCGCCCCGGCCAGCCCCGGCAACAGCGTAAGCAGCAACAGGAAGCGGCGCAGGGCACCTGGGCGAGCCAGCGGGGGACGAACTGCAGATAGCGTCAAAGGCGACTCTCGGGACTACAGGGGACCGATATGCCCGAGTCTAGGGAAAGCGCGGGTGGATGGCAAAGCGCCATGGCCAGCGCGTGCGGCGACGCCGACGAGACGTCGTCGCGTCAGGCTGAACCTGGGGATAACGCCCGTAGCGGCTCTTAGCGCGTGGCCGCGAAGCCCTTTACCCGCTCCAGCCAGGCCGGGTCGAGGCGGTTCTGCTCCAGTTCCAGCCCCTGCGCCTGCATGGCTTCGCAGTGCGCGTCGATCTCGCGCACCATCTGGCTCAGCTCGCTGGAGTTGCCGTCGAGCTGGTGCATCTGGGTCAGACCCAGGTGGTAGAAGCGCAGCAGCTTCATCGCGCTGGCGTCGCCCTGGGCCACGCCGGCTTTTACATGGTGCATGACATTGGTCACGCGCATCAGGCTGCGCTTGAGCCGCCAGCCGTACACCGCCGCCGCCATCAAGGGCCGCGACCACAGCTGCAGGCGCACCAAGGCGACGGTCAGGCCCAGGCCGGCCAGCACCCCGAGCAGGTTCCAGCGGAAATTGTCGCCGCCGGGCGTGCCGAACAGCTGGGTGCTGGCGGTGGCGCAGAGCATGGCCAGCGCCAGGAAGATGACCGCGATCAGCAGCGTGCTGCGGCGGGTCTGCTGGCGGTAGTGCTCGGGATCGATGGGAGTGATTTCGAACATGACAGACAATTCTCGACTGTAATTGGGCGGGCTCTGCCCTCTCGGCATCAGGCCTCGACCTGACTCCACTGCTTGCTCAGGCGCTTGTCCGACACCGCCATCTTGGTGCCCAGCTGCTGGGCGAACAGCGACACGCGGTATTCCTCCAGCATCCAGCGATACAGCGTCAGCTCGGGATCGCGCTTGCCTTCCTGGGCGTGCTTGGCCGCACGCGCCTGGTACTGCTGCCAGTAGCCGCTCAGCTCGCCGGTCCATACGCGGTCGCGCTGCACCTGGGCGCCGACCTTGTCCAGGCGCTGTTCGATGGCCTTGAGGTAACGCGGGATTTCCTTGAGCCACTCGCCCGGCGTCTCGCGCACGAAACCGGCATAGACTAGGTTCGCCAGCTGCTGCTTGATGTCGTTGAGCGCCATGGCCTGGGCCAGGTCGATCTTGCCCTTGAAGCGCTTCTGCAGGCCATGGTGCAGCTTGAGTATCTCCAGCACCTGGCGGGCGATGCGTTCGGCGTGGGCGGTCCAGTCGCCGCGCTTACGCTCGGCCAGTTGCGCCAGGGCGGCGCCGTCGCGCGGCAGGCTGGCTTCGCCATCGAGGATGCAGGCGTCCAGGCTGGCCAGCAGGATGTCTTCGACCAGCGCCTCGACGCGGCCGATCTCGCGGTAGAGCAGGCCCAGCTCGGTCAGCCCCGGCAGCTTACCGCGGAGGAACTTGGCCTGCTCGGCCAGTTGCTGCAGCAGCAGGCGTTGCAGGGCCCGACGATGCTGAAAATCCGCCTCGGCCTGGGTCGGGAAGCGCCCTTCCTTGACCACGCCCGCCTCCTCCACCAGCGCCGGGTAGACGGTCATGGAGAGGCCGGCGATCTTCTGCTGGGCCTTCTCGGCGACCTCGGCGAAGGCCTTGGCCTCCACCGCTTTCGGCGTCTTGTCTTGCTGCGGGATGGCCAGCGCGGCCTGGCTGGCCTCGGCGAAACGCGCGGTCAACTCGGCCAGGTCGCGGCCTTCGCCGAGGAACTTGCCGTGGGCATCGACCACCTCGATGTTCATCTTCAGGTGGTTTTCCAGCCCGGCAGCGGCCTCGGCCCAGGCCTCGTCGGAGACCCGCACGCCGGTCATGCGCAGCAGCTCCTGGCCCAGCGCCTGCGGCAGCGAGCCCTGGCCGAACACCAGCTTGTCCAGCGCCGCGCCGACGAAGTCCGGCACCGGCACGAAGTTCTTGCGCAGCGCCTTGGGCAGGCCGCGCACCAGGGCGATGCACTTGGCTTCCAGCAGCCCCGGCACCAGCCATTCGAGGCGCTCGGGTTGCAGTTGCGGCAGCAGTGGCGCCGGCACCCGCAGGGTCACGCCGTCGCGCGGATGGTTGGGCTCGAAGTGGTAGCTCAGCGGCAGTTGCAGCTCGCCGATGCGCAAATTGTCCGGGTACTGCGCGGCGGTGACGTCCTTGG
Source organism: Pseudomonas sp. EGD-AK9 (assembly GCF_000465935.2). Lineage (NCBI taxonomy): Bacteria > Pseudomonadati > Pseudomonadota > Gammaproteobacteria > Pseudomonadales > Pseudomonadaceae > Pseudomonas > Pseudomonas sp. EGD-AK9. The sequence continues at coordinate 15,681 of NZ_AVOF01000318.1, read as the reverse complement.
CGTCGCGCGCCAGGGCGTCTTCCTCGCGCATGATCAGCAGCCCGGCGTCGGCGGCGCTGCCCTTCTTGTACCAGGCCTCGAAACTGGCGGTCTGGTAGATGTCCTGCGGGATGCGCGCGTCGTAGTAGCCGAACAAGGTCTCTTCATCGGCGAGGATGTCGCGGCGGCGCGACTTGGCCTCCAGCTCGTCGAGGCGTTCGAGCAACTGGCGGTTGGCGGTCAGGCAGCGCACCCGGCTGTTGATCTCGCCGCGCACCAGGCCCTCGCGGATAAACAGCTCACGCGAAACCTGCGGGTCGATGGGGCCGTAGTGCACCGGGCGGCGAGCGACCACGATCATGCCGTACAAAGTGACCTGCTCGAAGGCCACCACCTGGCCGCGCTTCTTCTCCCAGTGCGGCTCCAGATAGTTCTTCTTAACCAGATGGCCGGCCAACGGCTCGATCCAGTCCGGCTCGATCTTGGCCACCATGCGGGCGAACAGCTTGGTGGTTTCCACCAGCTCGGCGGCCATCACCCAGTTGGGCTTCTTGCGCCCTATCACGCTGGACGGGTGAATCCAGAAGCGCCGCTGGCGCGCGCCGAGGTAGTCGCCGTCCTCGGTCTTCTGGCCGATCTGGCTGAGCAGGCCGGCGAGAATGGCCTTGTGCACCGCGGCGTAGTTCTTCGCCCGCACCGCCGCCTCGCTGACCTCGGCCTGCTGGCGGGCGATGGCGTTGACGCGGGTGCCCTTGGTCGGTTGCGGGGCCTTGCTGTCCGCCGGCTGTGGTTCGCGGCTGAGGCCGCCCCGACCGATGCCGCGTTCGCCTTCGAGCTTCAGCTCGCGGACGATCAGCACCAGCTGGCGGTGCGCATCGCGCCATTCGCGCAGGCGCATGTAGTTGAGGAAGTGCTTCTTGCACCAGCTGCGCAGCGGGTTGGCGCCCAGCGCCTGACGCTGCTCCTCGAAACCGCGCCAGAGGTTGATCAGCGCGGCGAAGTCCGAGTCCACGTCCTTCCACTGCGCGTGCGCCTGGTCGGCGGCCTGCTGGCGGTCCATCGGCCGTTCGCGCGGATCCTGCACCGATAGAGCGCTTGCGACTATGAGGATCTCCTCCAGGCTGCCCTGCCTGGCGCCTTCGAGCACCATGCGGCCCAGGCGCGGGTCGATGGGCAGGCGCGCCAGCTGGCGGCCGATGGGCGTCAGCTGGCTTTCGCGGTTGACCGCCGACAGCTCCTGCAAGAGGTTGAAGCCGTCGCTGATGGCCTTGCCATCTGGCGGCTCGATAAAGGGGAAGTCCTCGATGCTGCCCAGGCGCAGGTGCAGCATCTGCAGGATCACCGCCGCCAGGTTGGTGCGGAGGATTTCCGGGTCGGTGAATTCCGGGCGGCCGAGGAAATCCTCCTCGCTGTACAGACGGATGCAGATGCCCGGCTCGACCCGCCCGCAACGGCCCTTGCGCTGGTTGGCGCTGGCCTGCGACACCGGCTCGATGGGCAGGCGCTGCACCTTGGCGCGGTAGCTGTAGCGGCTGATACGCGCGGTGCCGCTGTCGATCACATAGCGGATGCCCGGCACGGTCAGCGAGGTCTCGGCGACGTTGGTGGCCAGCACTATCTTGCGCCCCGGCATCGGCGCGAAGATCTTCTGCTGCTCGGCCGGGGTCAGCCGCGCGTACAGCGGCAGCACCTCGGTGTGGCGCAGGTTGGCCTTGCGCAGCACCTCGGCGGCCTCGCGGATCTCGCGCTCGCCGGGCAGGAACACCAGCACGTCGCCGGGACGCTTGCCGACCTCGCGTTCATGGGCGGCGATCTCGTCCAGCGCGGCGAGGATACCCTGGTCGATGGAGAGGTCGTCGAGCAGGCGCTCACCCTCCTCGTCCACCTCGGCGGCCAGCGGCCGGTACCAGGTGTCCACCGGGTAGGTGCGGCCGGACACCTCGATGATCGGCGCGTCGTTGAAATGCTTGGAGAAGCGCTCCAGGTCGATGGTCGCCGAGGTGATGATCAGCTTGAGGTCGGGCCGACGCGGCAGCAGGGTCTTCAGATAGCCGAGCAGGAAGTCGATGTTGAGGCTGCGTTCGTGGGCCTCGTCGACGATGAGGGTGTCGTACTTTTCCAGAAAGCGGTCGTGCTGGGTCTCGGCCAGCAGGATGCCGTCGGTCATCAGCTTGATCAGCGTGCTGTCGCTGCTCTGATCCTCGAAGCGCACCTGGTAGCCGACCAGCTCGCCCAGCTTGGTGCCGATCTCCTCGGCCACCCTTGTCGCCACGCTGCGCGCGGCCAGGCGCCGCGGCTGGGTGTGACCGATCAGGCCGTGCACGCCGCGGCCCAGCTCCAGGCAGATCTTCGGCAACTGGGTGGTCTTGCCCGAGCCGGTCTCGCCGGCGATCACCACCACCTGGCTCTTCTCCAGCGCGGCCTTGATCTCGTCGCGCTTGGCGGCAATCGGCAGCGCGTCGTCGTAGCGCATCGGCGGCACGCTCCGCTGGCGCGCCAGCACCTTGGCGCAGGAGGCCTGGAAGCGCTCCAGCCACTGCGCCAGCTTGGCCTCGTCCGGTTTTTTCTGCAGCTCGTGCAGTTGCCGGCGCAGGCGATGGCGGTCGGCCTGCAGGGCCTGATCGAGATTCTTGTGCAGTTGGTCGAAGCTGGGGCTGGCGTCGGTCATCGGAGCCGTGCTGGGTCTGTCGTCGGGAAATCAGCCGGCGATTGTCGCAGATTGCGCCACGCCCGCGTAGGGCGGCCGCTCATGGCATTAGCAAACGGTCCGCCGATGGGTACTAGCACAGCACATCAATCCTCCGCTCGCGGACCAAGTCCCGCCAGCAGCTTGCCGGTCAATTCATGCAACGCCCGCTGCTCGTCGGCGGTCAATCCTGAGAGCACGCGCTGCAGGTTGGCCACGTGGGCGGCGAGCATGCCGTCGATCAGTTCGAAACCGGCCGTGGTCAGTGCCACCAGCACGCCGCGGCGGTCACTGGGATGCTTGCGCCGCTCGATCAGCCCAGCCTTTTCCAGGCGATCGATACGGCTGGTCATGCCGCCCGAGGAAATCATCGCGCTCTCGTACAGCGCCGTGGGCATCAGCGCAAAGGGCTCGCCCGCCCGACGCAGGGTGGCGAGCAGGTCGAACTCGCCGGCCTGCAGCCCGTGCTCGGCGAAGAACGGCAGCAGATGATCACGACTGATTATCTGGTTGAGTTCGCCCAGACGGCCGATAACCGCCATGGAAAATCCGTCCAGATCGGGGCGCTGCTGCTGCCACTGCTCGGCAGCCAGTTGTGCGCGATCGTGCATGTCGCCTCCAATTTATCTTGCCATCAAGATACTTTTCAAAAAGAATGTTGCCATCGTAGCGTATTCCCCACCAAGGAGGCATCTGCATGACAGGCACCCACTTCCGGCCGCTTCCGGCCCTGGCCCTGCTTCTGGCCATCGGCGCCCTGCTAGGGCTGACCGGCAACCTGGTGAAGCTGGCCGGCAATGCCGGCTGGCAACCCATGGCCTACCTGCTCTGGAGCCTGATCGGCGGCGGCCTACTATTGCTCCTGTTTGCTTGGCTGCGCGGCGAGCGGCCGGGCCTGAGCCCGCCCCTGCAGCGCTATTATCTGGGCTCGGGACTGCTCAGCATCGCCTTGCCCAACGGTCTGCTGTTCAGTTCGATCAGCCATGTCGGTGCCGGCTTCGCCTCGATGTGCCTGGCCTTTCCACCGCTGATCACCTATCTGCTGGCCCTGGCACTGCGCATGGAAGGTCTCAGCCGTATCCGCCTGCTGGGCATCTGCGTCGGCCTGCTCGGCAGCCTGCTGCTGGCGCTCGGCAAACTCAACAGCGGCGACAGCCCGATGCTCTGGGTATTGGCCGCGCTCTGCGTGCCGGTTTTCCTGGCACTGGGCAATGTCTATCGCTCGCGCTACTGGCCCAGCGGCGCCAGCCCGCTGTCGCTGGCGCCGGGCATGCTGCTCGGCGGCGCCGCGCTGCTGGTGCCCATGGGATTGTTCGGCATCGAGTTCTCACCGCGCCTGGACAGCGTGACGGCAATCATCCTGCTGATCGCGCAGATGCTGCTGTTCGCCGCCATCTATGCGCTGTTCTTCGTCCTGCAGAAACTGGCCGGCGCGGTGTTTCTCAGCCAGATCGGTTCGGTCGCGGCGATAGTCGGCGCAGCCATCGCCATCGGCCTGCTCGGCGAGCGGGGCAGCCTGACGATGCTGCTGGCCGCCCTGTGCATCGTCGGCGGCGTACTGCTGGTGGCCTGGCGCGGGGCGCAGCAGGTGCAGCGCTGACCATGTTTCCCCAAGTAGGGTGCCCAATAAAAAACGCCACTCGAAGGTGGCGTTCTCATCAACTGGCGCGAATCACTTCTTGCCCAGCTTCTTCAGCTCTTCGTCGCGCAGCTCGCGGCGCAGGATCTTGCCGACGTTGGTGGTCGGCAGCACGTCGCGGAACTCCACGGCCTTGGGCACCTTGTAGCCGGTGAGGTTGGCGCGCATGTGCTCCATCACCTGCTCCTTGGTCAGGCTCTCGCCCGGTTTGACCACCACGAACACCTTGATCGCCTCGCCGGATTTCTCGTCCGGCACACCGATGGCGGCGCACTGCAGCACGCCCGGCAGGGTCGCCAGCACGTCTTCCAGTTCGTTCGGGTAGACGTTGAAACCGGACACCAGAATCATGTCCTTCTTGCGGTCGACGATGCGCAGGTAGCCGTCTTCCTGGATCAGGCCGATGTCGCCGGTCTTCAGCCAGCCGTCGGCGTCGAGGATCTCGTCGGTGGCTTCCTGGCGCTGCCAGTAGCCCTTCATCACCTGCGGACCCTTGACGCACAGCTCGCCGATCTCGCCGATGGCCAGTTCCTGACCCTCGTCGTTGATGATCTTGCACAGAGTCGAAGGCAGCGGAATGCCGATGGTGCCGAGCTGGATGGCGCTGAACGGGTTGACCGTGGCCACCGGGCTGGTTTCGGTCATGCCGAAGCCTTCGCAGATGGCGCAGCCGGTGACTTCCTTCCAGCGCTCGGCGGTGGCCAGCTGCAGGGCCATGCCGCCGGAGAAGGTGGCCTTCAGGCTGGAGAAGTCCAGCTTGCGGAACTCCTCGTTGTTGCACAGGGCGACGAACAGGGTGTTGAGGCCGACGAAGCCGGTGAAACGGTACTTGGCCAGGTCCTTGACCACCGCCGGCAGGTCGCGCGGATTGGTCAGCAGGATGTTGTGGCCGCCGATCAGCATCATCGCCATGCAATGGAAGGTGAAGGCGTAGATGTGGTACAGCGGCAGCGGCGCGATCAGCACCTCGCAGCCTTCGTCCAGGTTGGCGCCCATCAGCGCCTTGACCTGCAGCATGTTGGCCACCAGGTTGCGGTGGGTGAGCATGGCGCCCTTGGCCACGCCGGTGGTGCCGCCGGTGTACTGCAGCACGGCGATATCGGCGTTGCTCGGGCTGGCTTCGTTGAAGCTCTGGCCGCGGCCCTTGGCCAGGGCGTCGTTGAGCTTGACCGCCTGCGGCAGGTTGTAGGCCGGCACCATCTTCTTCACGTGCTTGATCACGGCATTGACCAGCAGGCGCTTGAAGGTCGGCAGCATGTCGCCGACTTCGGTGACGATCACGTGCTTGACGCCGGTCTTGGGCACCACCTGCTCGGCCAGGTGGGCCATGTTGGCCAGGCAGATCAGCGCCTTGGCGCCGGAGTCGTTGAACTGGTGTTCCATCTCCCGCGCGGTGTACAGCGGGTTGGTGTTGACCACCACCAGGCCGGCGCGCATGGCGCCGAACACCACCACGGGGTACTGCAGCACGTTGGGCAGCTGCACGGCGATGCGGTCGCCGGGCTTGAGGTCGGTGTGCTTTTGCAGGTAGGCGGCGAAATCACCGGAGAGCTGGTACATCTCGCCGTAGGTGATGGTCTTGCCCAGGTTGCTGAAAGCAGGCTTGTCGGCGAAGCGTTGGCAGGACTCCTTCAGCACCGCGAGGATGTTCGGGTACTGGTCGGGATTGATTTCGGCAGCAACCCCAACGGGATACTTGTCCTTCCAGAAGTTTTCGGTCATGGAAGCCCACTCCTAAGCAACAGCTGATCTTCACCGCGCGCAGGCGGTTGTTTGTTGTGTGTTTAGCTCGCTTTTCCACGGGCCAGACGCCCCGAAAGCGCGCCGAGAGTAGCAGCTTTGCCAAAGGCCGACCAGCACCCAACCTGGGCCGCGCAGTTATAAAAGTGACTAGAATAGACCGACCGGTCACAAGTAGTTCAGCCCGCCTGAAAACCAGGCAAAGCCTCTAGCTCGCCTATTGCAGCGCACATCGCCGATGTCTTGGGCGGGCGCGAAGGGGGATTGCGCTCGACGAAAGGCGTCCGAGCCTCATCCGCTCGGTTACCAAATCACCACAAATGGAATGCCGTCACGGCATGGAAGGCGGGAACTCCTCCGCCGGAACGACGGAGGAGCTTGCGGCTCAGGCGATGTCGCGCAGTTCGCGACGCAGGATCTTGCCCACCGGGGTCATCGGCAGGGCGTCCTTGAGCACGATGTGCTTGGGCACCTTGTAGCCGGTGAAGTTTTCCTTGCAGTAGGCCTTGAGCTCCTCGACCGTGACGCCGCCGTCGCGCGGCACCACGAACAGCTTGACCACCTCGCCGGATTTCTCGTCCGGCACGCCGATGGCCGCGCAGCTGGCGACTTTCGGGTGGGCCATGACCACGTCCTCGATCTCGTTGGGGTACACGTTGAAGCCGGAGACGATGATCATGTCCTTCTTGCGGTCGACGATGCGCACGAAGCCGTCCGGGTCGATCACCGCGATGTCGCCGGTCTTGAACCAGCCCTCGGCGTCGAGCACCTCGGCGGTGGCTTCTTCGCGCTGCCAGTAGCCCTTCATCACCTGCGGACCCTTGATGCACAGCTCGCCGCGCTCGCCCAGCGGCATCTCGTTGCCGTCGTCGTCGATCACCTTGAACGCGGTGCCCGGCACCGGGATGCCCACGGTGCCAAGGCGCGCCTTGTCGCCATAGGGGTTGGTGCTGGCCACCGGCGAGGTCTCGGTGAGGCCGTAACCTTCCACCACGGTGCAGCCGGTCATCGCCTGCCAGCGCTCGGCGGTGGCCTTGACCAGGGCGGTGCCGCCGGAGTTGGTGACCTTGAGGTTGGAGAAGTCGAGGTTCTTGAACTCGGGGTGATCCATCAGCGCGACGAACAGGGTGTTCAGCCCCAGCAGCGCGGAGAACTTCCACTTGCCCAGTTCCTTGACGAAGCCGGGAATGTCGCGCGGGTTGGTGATCAGCACGTTGTGGTTGCCGTTGACCATCATGCACATGCAGTTCGCGGTGAAGGCATAGATGTGGTACAGCGGCAGCGGCGCGATCATGATCTCCTGGCCCTGCTTCATCAGCGGCTTGCCATCGTCGCCGAGCTGCGACAGGCAGGCGTCGACCTGCAGCATGTTGGCCACCAGGTTGCCGTGGGTGAGCATGGCGCCCTTGGCCACTCCGGTGGTGCCGCCGGTGTACTGCAGCACGGCGATGTCGTCATGGCTGGCCTTGACCGGGGTCAGCGCCTGGCCGTGGCCCTGCTTGAGCACCTGCTTGAAGGCGATGGCCTGGGGCAGATGGTAGTCGGGCACCATCTTCTTGACCTTCTTCACCACGGTGTTGACCAGCCAGCCCTTGAGGCTCGGCAGCAGGTCGCCCATCTTGGCTTCGATCAGGTAATCGATCTCGGTGTCCGGCAGCACTTCCTGCACCAGCTTGCCGAACATGTTGAGGTAGACCAGCGCACGCACGCCGGCGTCCTTGAACTGGTGGCGCATCTCGCGCGCGGTGTACAGGGGGTTGGTGTTGACCACGATCAGCCCGGCGCGCATGGCGCCGAACACGGCGATGGGGTACTGCAGCACGTTGGGCATCTGCACCGCGATGCGCTCGCCCGGCTTGAGGTCGGTGTGCTTCTGCAAGTAGGCGGCGAAGGCCGCGGACAGGCGATCGAGCTCGGCGTAGGTCAGGGTCACACCGAGGTTGCTGAACGCCGGGCGGTCGGCGAACCTCTTGCACGAGCGCTCGAACACCTCGATGACCGACTTGTAGCTGGCCAGGTCGATGTCGTTGGGCACGCCGGCCGGCCGTTTGTCGCTCCAGAAATCAGGTTGCATTGTTGTTGTCCTCTTCCCCTGAAATGGTCTGGCCCGCGCTGCGGGACTGCCCGGAAAGTAGCAGCTCGGCGCCGTTGCGCAAATAGCTCGAAGGCGTCATTGATGGGCTGAATCTCGCAGCCCACCCGGCACTTTCGTTGCGCAACATCTATGATGAGCGCTCCAGCCCGAACTCGACCTCGATGCCGCCACTCGCCCTACTCGCCTGCCTGCTCCTGCTGACCTGCGCCCTGGCCCTGGCCCAGGCCGAGCCCGGCCCGCGCCTGGCCACCCTGGAGTACCCGCCCTATGCCTCGCAGCACCTGGACGACGGCGGCAGCATCGTCGCCCTCACCCGCCGCGCCTTCGCCCTGCGCGGCTACGCGGCGCACATTGATTTTTTGCCCTGGGCGCGGGTGCGCGCCGAACTGCGCAACGGCACCTACCAGGGCGCGCTGGCGCTGTGGCCCCGGGAGATCGGCGAAGAAGGCCTGATCGCCTCGCGCCCACTGTTCTACAGCGAACTCGGCCTGTTCGTCCGCCAGGGCCACGAGCTGCGCTTCCAACGCCTGCAGCAACTGGCCGGGCAGAAGCTCGGCATCGTCCGCGGCTACGGCTACCCGCAGCGCATCCTCGACGCCGGGCTGACGCTGGAGGAAGCGGTGGACGACATCAGCAACCTGCGCAAGCTGCACGCCGGGCGTTTCGACCTGGTGCTGCTGGAGCGCCGGGTCGGCGAATACCTGATCGCCGGCGACCCGCAACTGCACGGCCAGCTGCGCTGGCACGGCCGCGCCCTGGAGCGCATCCCGTTGCTGGTGGGCTTCGTCCCGGCGCAGCCGGGGCAAACCGACTGGAGCGCGATCTTCGAGCAGGGCCTGCGCGACCTACATGCCAGCGGCGAATACATGCAGATCCTGCGGCGCCACAGCGCCAATCCCTGACAGGCTTTGCGCCGCACGGTGCGCGGTGCACAATGCGGCCAACTTCCGGCACAAGGATTCGCCATGCGCCACGACGCATTCACCCTGAACGCCAGCGATGGCCAGCCGCTGCAGGTCAACCACTGGCATGCCGAGCAGCCGCCGCGGGCGGTGGTCATGCTCGCCCACGGCATGGCCGAGCACAGCCTGCGCTACGCGCGCCTGGCCGAGGCGCTGGTGGCGGCGGGTGTGGCGCTCTATGCCCTGGACCAGCGCGGCCACGGCCAGAGCGCGGCGCACGGCACACTCGGCCACTACGCCGACGAAGGCGGCTGGGACAAGGTGGTAGGCGACCTGGCCACCCTCAACCACCATATCCGCCAGCAGCATCCGCAGGCACCGATCTTCCTGCTCGGCCACAGCATGGGCAGCTACATCGGCATGGCCTACCTGATGGGTCACAGCTGCAGCCTGCAGGGCGCGGTGCTGTCCGGCTCCAACTACCAGCCCGTGGCGCTGTACCGCATCGCGCGGCTGATCGCCGGCTTCGAGCGCTGGCGCCTGGGCCCCAAGGGGCGCAGCAGACTGATCGACTGGCTCTCCTTCGGCTCGTTCAACAAGGCGTTCAAGCCCAACCGCACCGCCTTCGACTGGCTCAGCCGCGATCCGGCCGAAGTGGACAAGTACGTCGCCGACCCGCTGTGCGGCTTCGTCTGCACCACCCAGCTGTGGTGCGACCTGCTCGACGGCCTGCAGCAGATCACCCCGCCGGCCAACCTGGCGCAGATCGACGCCGACCTGCCGCTGCTGGTGATCGGCGGCGCGCGCGACCCGGTCAGCGACGGCAAGCGCCTGGGCCACCTGGCGAATGCCCTGCGCCAGGCCGGCATCAAGGACGTGCAACTGAAGATCTACCCCGAGGCCCGCCACGAGCTGCTCAACGAGAGCAACCGCGACGAGGTCACCGCCCACCTGATCGACTGGCTGCAGCAGGCACTGAGCCACAGTCGGCAACCTCGCAAGGAGTCCCCATGACCCAGGTCACCAATATCCCCTATGCCGCCCTCGAAGTCGGCCAGCAGGCCAGTTTCGAGAAGCGGGTGGAAGAGCGCGACGTGCAGCTGTTCGCCGCCGTTTCCGGCGACAACAACCCGGTGCACCTGGACGCCGCCTTCGCCGCCGAGACGCTGTTCAAGGAGCGTATCGCCCACGGCATGTTCAGCGGCGCGCTGATCAGCGCGGCGATCGCCTGCCGCCTGCCCGGCCCGGGCACCATCTACCTCGGCCAGCAGCTCAAGTTCACCCGCCCGGTGAAGCTCGGCGACAGCCTGACGGTACAGCTGGAAGTGCTGGAAAAGCTGCCGAAGAACCGCGTGCGCATCGCCACCCGCGTGTTCAACCAGGACGGCAAACAGGTGGTCGACGGCGAAGCCGAAGTGCTCGCCCCGGCCAGCGAGCAGACCGTGACCATGCCGGCCATGCCGCAGGTGAGCATCGGCTGACGGCCTGCCGAATGCCGGGACCCGGTGCCGAGCCCCTGCTCGGCACCTTCTGCGCCCCCCTCAGCCGCCAGGCTGACCGCCGCCCCTGGAGCCCGCCCCTATGATCATCCACAATGCCCGCCTGCGCGGCCGCGACGGCCTGCAGCGCATCACCCTGGACGGCGAACGCATCGCCGCTATTGAGGCGCAGCATGCCCTGCACCCCATCGCCGAGGGCGATCTGGACGCCGCCGGCAACCTGGTCGTGCCGCCCTTCGTCGAACCGCATATCCACCTCGACGCCACCCTCACCGCCGGCGAACCGGCCTGGAACCTGAGCGGCACGCTGTTCGAGGGCATCGAGCGCTGGGCCGAGCGCAAGGCGCTGGTCACCCATGAAGACACCAAGACGCGCGCCAAGAAGACCATCGACATGCTGGTCGACCACGGCATCCAGCATGTGCGCACCCATGTCGATGTCACCGACCCGACCCTCGCCGCACTCAAGGCCATGCTCGAAGTGCGCGAGGAAACCCGCCAGCTGATCGACCTGCAGATCGTCGCCTTCCCCCAGGAGGGCATCGAGTCGTACGCGGGTGGCCGCGCGCTGATGGAACAGGCCATCGAGCTGGGCGCCGACGTGGTTGGCGGCATCCCGCACTTCGAGAACACCCGTGACCAGGGCGTGGCCTCGATCAAGTTCCTCATGGACCTGGCCGAACGCACGGGCTGTCTGGTGGACGTGCATTGCGACGAGACCGACGACCCCAACTCGCGCTTTCTCGAAGTGCTGGCCGAAGAAGCCCGCGTGCGCGGCATGGGCGCGCGGGTCACCGCCAGCCACACCACGGCCATGGGCTCCTACGACAACGCCTACTGTTCCAAGCTGTTCCGCCTGCTGAAGCTGAGCGGCATCAGCTTCATCTCCTGCCCCACCGAGAGCATCCACCTGCAGGGCCGCTTCGACAGCTACCCGAAACGCCGGGGCCTGACCCGCGTGGCGGAGATCGACCGCGCCGGGATGAACGTCTGCTTCGGCCAGGATTCCATCGTCGACCCCTGGTACCCGCTGGGCAACGGCAACATCCTGCGCATCCTCGAAGCCGGCCTGCACATCTGCCACATGCTCGGCTACGACGACCTCAAGCGCAGCCTGGACCTGATCACCGACAACTCGGCGCGCGCGCTGAACCTGGGTGAAGGGTATGGGCTGGAAGTGGGTCGCCCGGCCAATCTGCTGATTCTCTCGGCGCCGGACGATTATGAGATGGTGCGCAGTCAGGGCCATGCGCTGGTATCAATCCGCCACGGCAGGGTGCTGATGCGCCGCACACCGGCGCGGGTCGAACGGGCCTGATGCTTGGCTGAAGGGGGCGGCCACGCCGTGCTGCCGCCGGAGCGGTCTCGGCCGCGAAACCGATGCCGAGCCTCGCTGCGCCCCACGGGAAATACGCCGGTCGTAGGGGGCTTGCTCAGTGCCAGGCCGACAGGGCTTCCCAGGCGCGGAACTTGTCGCCGGGCAGCGGCTGGCTGATCGAGAAGCCCTGGGCGATGTCGCAACCGAAGTTGCCCAGACGGGTCAGGGTCTCCTGGTTCTCCACGCCTTCGGCGACCACCTCGAGGTCGAGGTTGTGCGCCAGCTCGACGATCGAGCGCACGATCTTCGCCGAGTCATCGTCGTCGCTGAGCATGCGGGTGACGAAGGACTGGTCGATCTTCAGCGAATCCACCGGCAGCTTCTGCAGGTAAGCCAGCGAGGAATAGCCGGTGCCGAAGTCGTCGATGGTCAGCCGGGTGTCGAGGTTCTTCAGTTGGGTCAGGGTCTCCAGCGCCGCGACCGGATCTTCCATCAGCGCGCTTTCGGTCAGCTCGAACTCCACCCAGTTCGGCTCGGCGCCCCAGGTGGCGAAGGTGCCGCGAATGCGTTCGAGCAGCTTGGGATCGCGCAGGTCGTGGGCCGACAGGTTGACAGAAACCGGTCGCTCGTCGCCTTCCTCGCGCCAGGCGTAGCTCTGGCCCAGCGCGGCATCGAGCACCCAGTAGGTGAGCGGGGTGATCAGCCCGGCGCTCTCGGCCAGCTTGATGAAGTCGTTGGGCGGCAGCAGACCATGCTGTGGATGCTGCCAGCGCACCAGGGCCTCGCTGCCGCACACCTTGTTGGTAGCGATCTGCAGTTTCGGCTGATAGTGCAACAGCAGCTGGTTGCCGTCGATCGCCCGGCGCAGTTCGCTCATCAGGGTCAGGTGCTGGGCGCATTCGCGGTCCATCCCGCCCTGGAACAGCGCATAGCCGGTGCTGGAACGCTTGGCCTGATCCATGGCGCTGGCCGAGCGGCGGATCAAGGCGTCCGGATCGGTGCCGTGACCGGGATAGAGGGCGATGCCGATGCTGGCGCGGGTATCGAGCAGCAGCCCGCTCAGGTCGATCGGTTCGTACAGCGCCACCAGGATCTTCTGCGCCAGTTGCGACGCCTGCTCGGCGCCACCGCTGGGCATCAGCACGGCGTACTCGCTTTCGCCGATGCGCGCCAGCCTGTTGCCGGCGCCCACCGCCTGTACCAGGCGGGCGGCGATGGCCTGCTGCAGGCGGTCGCCTTCGCGATAGCCGAGGGTTTCGTTGATCGCCTGGTTGCGCCCGACCTCCAGTTGCAACAGACCGAGCGCCCGGTGTTCCTGCTTGGCTTCGGCGATCGCAGCTTCCAGCAACTCGCGCAGGCGCAGGCGGTTGGGCAGGCCGGTCAGCTCGTCGGCATAGGCCATGCGCCTGATGGTCGCCTCGGCCTGCAGCGCCCGATCGCGGGTGCGCAGGGTGGCGATGCCGAAGCCCAGGTCGTTGGCGGTGGCGAACAGCAGCTCGACCTCCTGCTCGTCGAAGGTGTCGCTCGCCGCGGCCATGATCACCAGCTTGCCGATCAGCCGGTCGTCCACTCGCAGCGGCAGCACTATGGTCGCCGCGAAGCCGTGCTCCTTGGCCTCGTCTCCCAGGAACCCGTCCACCGGCTCCTCGGGGAGGTTGCGGATGACCAGTGGCCGGCCGCTCTCGAGCCGGGCATCGACTCGCTGGATGTAGGCTTGGCCCCCGGCACTGGCGGCCCAGGCCTCGGCCCGCGCGAGGAAGCCGTGATCGTCGCCGGCGTAGGCGACCTGGCGTACCGGCTCGGCGGGGTCTTCCTGGCGATAGGCGACCCAGGCCAGGCGGTAGCCGCAGTCGACCACCAGTACCCGACAGACTTCCTTGAGCAGCGCGGATTCGGCGTCGGCGTGGATCAGCGCATGGTTGACCGCCACCCGCGTCGACAGGGCGCGATTGAGGCGCTGGATCTCCTGCTCGGCCTGGATGCGACGCGCCTTGCCACGCAGGGTCTCGAGGCCGAAGGCCAGGTCCTCGGCGGCCTCGCTGAGCAACGCCATTTCCTGCGGGCCGAAGGCATCGGGTTCCGGCGCGCCGATGCCGAGAGCACCGAAGATCCGCCCTTCGACCCGCAGCGGCAGCGACATCACCGAGGCGATGCCGTGCTGGATGGCGCCTTCGCGCCAGGGCGCGGTGTTCGGGTCGGTCAGCAGGTTGTGGGTCAGGCTCAGCTGGCCGGTGCGGATCGCGGTGCCGGAGGGGCCGTGGCCGCGTTCGTTGTCGCCCCAGGAGATATTCAGCGAGTCGATGTAGGTCCTTTCGACCCCGGCATGGGCCAGCGGAGTGACGGTTTGCGCCGGATCGTGCTCGGCGCGGCCGACCCAGGCCAGGCGGTAACCGGCCTGCTCGACTATGACCCGACAGATCTCCTGGAGCAGGCTGGCTTCGTTTTCGGCGCGCAGCAGCGCCCGGTTGCAGCCGCTCAAAGTGCGCAACGCACGGTTAAGGCACAGGTGTTCCTGGTGGGTAGAACGCGACGTTGGCACGGCTTGCCTCCGACTCATGCACGACCTGGCTTGAGTATAGAGCTGCCGCCCGGGCACCGGGTTCCACTGGCCGGACGGTACGCTGTGGCCGCCGGCGTCGCCCCAGGCTACTGCGCCACCCGCACGCTGGCAGTCATCCCGGCGCTGAGCAGCAGGCCCTCGGGCAGCTCGTCGAGCTTGATCCGTACCGGAATCCGCTGCGCCAGGCGTACCCAGTTGAAGGTCGGCTCGACGTCGGCCAGCAGTTGGCCGTCCGGGCTGGCGTTGCGGTCGGTGATGCCGCGGCTGATGCTCTCCACCTCGCCGCGCAACGGCTGGTCGCCGCCCATCAGCCAGATGTCCACCGGTGCGCCGATGCGGATGCGCGGCAGCTTGGTCTCCTCGAAATAGGCCTGGATATAGAACGACGCCTCGTCCACCAGCGCCAGCACCGGCTCGCCGGCCTTGACGTAGTTGCCTTCGGCCAGGCGCAGGTTGGTCACCTGGCCGGCGCGCGGTGCGCGCACCTCGCTGCGCGCCAGATCCAGCTCGGCGGACTTGACCGCCACCTGCGCCTGGCGATACTCGCCGCGGGCGATCTCGGCGCTGATCTGGGCGTTGTCGCGCAGCTCGGCGCTGATCGCCTGCGGCCCCAGGCGCACGCGACGGCTGGCCTCGTGCTCGCGCAGCAGCAGTTGCTGGCGCCGTGTCTCGGCCACCGCCTGGGCCTGTTCCAGAGCCACCTGATAGCGCTCGCGATCCAGGCTCAGCAGCAGCTCGCCGGCCGCCACCCGCTGGTTGTCGCGCACCTTCAGTTGGGTGACCCAGCCGGCCAGATCCGGGGCCAGGGTCACCACCTCGGCGCGCACCCGCGCGTCGCGGGTCCAGGGCGAATACAGGTAGTGCTGCCACAACCAGGCGCCGGCCAGCAGGGCCGCCGCCACCAGGCTCAGGGTGAGGCCGAGGCGAATGCTCGCACGCATGGAAATCTCCTTGATCAACTCAACACGGCGACCAGCGCCGCCAGCACGCAGACATACAGGGCACAGTCGAACAACGCCTCGTGCCAGATCCAGCGCGCCACACCGAGCCGCTGCAGGGCCAGGCGCAGCGCGCCGGTGAGCAGCAGCGCCAGCAGCGCAAAAAGCAGCATGGGGCTGAGCAGCACCCCACCCAGCGCCCATTCACGCAAGCCCATGGGCTTCTCCTTGCTGCCCGCACCAGTGTTGCCAGCCGCCGTGCAGCTGCAGCAGGGCCGCCTCGGCCAGACGCCGGTCGATGCTCGGCGGCGCGCCGCGCAGGGCC